>JAKLIL010000099.1 GCA_022709625.1 Verrucomicrobiota bacterium | reverse complement strand
ATTTCAAGGTCGCCGGCACGCGCGACGGCATCACCGGCTTCCAGGTGGATCTGAAGATCCGCGGCCTCGAGTGGGACCTCGTCGCCGGCGCCTTCGACCGCGCGCTGGCCGCGCGCCGGAAGATCCTCGACGTCATGCAGGCGACCCTGCCCGCCCCGCGGCCGGACCTCTCCCCCTACGCGCCGCGCATCGTCGTCGTCAACATCAACCCCGAGAAGATCGGCGCCCTTATCGGCCCCGGCGGCAAGAATATCCGCCGCATCACCGATACCACCGGCACCCAGATCGACATCGAGGACGACGGCAAGGTGTCCATCTTCTCCAACAACAAGGACAACCTGGACGCCGCCCTACGCGAGGTGCAATCGCTCACGGCCGAAGCCGAGGTCGGCAAGATCTACCGCGCCACCGTCACCGGCATCAAGGACTTCGGCTGCTTCGCCGAGTTCCTTCCCGGCCAGGAGGGCCTCGTCCACATCAGCGAACTCGCCGATTTCCGCGTCAACCGCACGGAAGACGTCGTCAAGATGGGCGAGGAAATCTGGGTCAAGGTGCTTAGCGTCGAGGACAACGGTAAGGTCCGCCTCTCCCGCAAGGCCGCCATGGCCGACAAGGGCGAAAAGAGCCGCCGCGGCTAGGCCCCGCGTCCGCCTGGCCCCAGAGACCCCTGCCGCCGCGCGCGGCGGGGGTCTTTTTTCTGCCGAAAAATCGCACTGCGGACGTTGGCTTTCCCTTGCGGGGGGGTGGGCTTGCGCCTATGATTTTTCCGCAATCGAACCCGGGCGTGCGCGCGCCCCCTACGGAGACCGGACATGACCCTCAAGGAAACGCTCGAACGGTCCGTGCAGAAGCACGGCGACAAGGTCCTGATGAAGTTCAAGCGCGACGGCGCCTGGCAAACGCGGACCTACCGCGAGTTTCTCGACCAGGTGCGCAACGTCGCCGAAGCCCTCGTCCGCTTCGGCCATGTCCGCCCCGGCGACCGGGTTGCGCTCCTGGGAGCCAATTCCCCGGAATGGTGCGCCATCCACTACGCCATCACCGGCCTCGCCGCCGTCGCCGTGCCCATCGACGTCAAGCTGCAGGGCCAGGAAATCACCCATGTCCTCTCCGATTCCGGCGCGGCCGTCCTGCTGATGGACTCCGCGGGCGAGGCCAACGTCGTTGATCTGGCCGGCCGCTGCCCGGCCCTCCGCCACATGGTCCTCTACGGCGCCCAGAAACCGGAACTGGACAACGGCAAGCTGCGCGGCATCCAACTGCACGATTTCGACGCCGTCCTCGCCGCCACCCAGGCGCAAGCCGACGGCCACGACGCCGCCTACGACCGTTTCCACCCCAAGGACGACGATGTCGCGTCGTTCATCTACACCTCGGGCACCACCGGCCGCCAAAAGGGCGCCATGCTCACCCACGGCAATTTTACCGCCAATTTCCGGCAGCTCGACGGCGCCATCGACATTTTCCCCGACGACAATTTCATGGTCATCCTCCCCCTCCACCATTCCTTTGCCTTCACCGTCTGCCTCGTCACGCCCATCGCGTCCGGCACCCAGATGAGCTTCGTGGAAAGCCTGCGCACCATCGGCGAAAACATCCGCGAGACGTCGCCCACCATCGTCCCCGCCGTGCCGCTCCTGCTGGAAAAGGTCTACAACAAGCTGCTGGCCGGCATCCAGGCCAAGCCCGCCGCCCGCGTCCTGTGGGCGCTCGGCGTCCGCAATCCCGTCCGCAAGGGCATATTGGAGAAACTCGGCGGCCGCATCCGCCTGATGATTTCCGGCGGCGCCCCGGCCGATCCGATCATGCTCAAGGGCCTGGAAGACCTCGGTCTCAAGGCCCGCGAAGGCTACGGCATCACCGAATGCGCGCCCGTCCTCACCCTCACCCCCTTCGACGCCCCCATCCGCCCCGGCTCCTGCGGCAAACCCATCCCCGGCGTGGAAATGCGCGTCGTCGCGCCCAACGCCGAAGGCGTCGGCGAACTCGCCGCCAAAGGCGACAACGTCATGAAGGGCTACTACAACAATCCCGCCGCCACCGAGGAGGTTTTCCAGGACGGCTGGTTCCTCACCGGCGACCTCGGCTACATCGACGCCGACGGCTACGTCTTCATCACCGGCCGCCGCAAGGCGCTCATCGTCAATCGCGAAGGCAAGAACATCTATCCCGAAGAGGTCGAGCAGCAGATCAACCGCTCCCCGTGCATTCTGGAATCCATCGTCCTCGGCTATCGCCCGCCGGGCGAAACCGTCGGCGAACAGGTCGGCGTCATCGTGGTTCCGAGGGAGGAAGGCATCGCCGCCCTCGAAGCCGCCGCCAAGCGCAAGTTCACCGAGCAGGAGATCGAGGAGCGCCTGCGCGCCGAGGTCAAGAAGCAGGTCGCCGCCATCGCCGAATACAAGCGTCCCCGACGCATCCAGATCCGCTGGGAGGAATTCAGCAAGACCTCCACCGGCAAGATCAAGCGCTACCTCTACGCCATGAGCGAAGCCCCCGTGGAGTAACGCCCGGCGCGACTCCTTCACCCGCGGGACACGCCCGCGGGGGTCGAAATCGTGGCGGTTCCGTGGTACACTTTGGGCATGAAAAGCCGGCTGATCATCATGACGGCTTTGTTTCTGCTTGCCGTCCTGCCGCTGGCCGGCGGCGTTGTGCGCGGATTGCCGGAGGGGTTTTTCTCCTTCCCGCCCCTAATCGTGCAAAAACCGCTCCACGCCCCTTTCTCCGTTCCCGTTTTCGTCGCCATCGCGGCATTTTGCATATTCATGGCGATGCTCTATCTGTTTCCCCGCCGATTCGGATTCGCCCTGCCTCGTAGACCCCCGCGGGCTTGTCCCGTGGGTGAATCAGTTCAAAAACCGCCACCCCTCCCACCCACCCGCAAATTCCCCCTCCATGGCAAACTGGGTCTCGCCCTGCTGGCCATTTCCTGGGTCGTCGCCTGGGGCCGCTTCGGCCTCCCGCCGGCCATCGCCTCGCACACTTTTTTCCCGCTGTGGCTGGGTTTCGTGTTCACAATGGACGGCCTTGTGTTCCGGCGTTCAGGCCATTCGCTTTTCGCCGACCGGCGCGGCACGTTCCTGCTGCTATTCCCCGTGTCGGCCCTGTCGTGGTGGTACTTCGAACTTCTGAATCGCCTGGTCCGCAACTGGTGGTATTCGATTCCCATGCCCTTCGGCCCCGCGCATTATCTGATTTACTCTTCGCTTTGTTTCTCCACCGTCCTGCCGGCGATTTTCGAGGTCCACGCTTGGCTTGCCAGCTTTCCGGTGCTGCGTCTGCGCCATGTCCGCGGCCCGCAAGTCCGGTGGCCCGGCGCGGCCGGCAGCTTCGCCGTTGGCGGCGCCGTGTTGCTGCCGCTCATCCCGTTGTTTCCAGACCCGCTGTTCTTTCTCGTGTGGCTCGCGCCCCTTGCCCTGCTCGCGGGCGCCTTGGCGCTGGCCGGCGTAGCAACGCCGTTCAGCGGCATCCGGCGCGGCGACTGGTCGGCCGTCCTGCTCCTCGCCCTCGCCGCCCTGATCTGCGGCTTCTTTTGGGAGACGTGGAACTTCCACAGTTCGCCGCGCTGGGCCTATAGCGTGCCCTACGTGGACTGTTTCCACTTGTTTGAAATGCCCGCCGTCGGCTACGCCGGCTATCTCCCCTTCGGCCCCGTCTGCGCCTGCTTCTGGATTGCGTGGACCGCGTTGCTGCCGGCCAAACGGCGGCCCGTCCTTTAGCGTTGAATCCCGCGCCCCGAATCGGCTACGGTGCCCCGTCATGAACAGCACCCCCCACGTCCTCGTCACCGGCGGCGCCGGCTATCTCGGCGCCATCCTTGTTCCGGCCCTTCTTGCGCGCGGCTTTTCCGTCACCGTCGTCGACAATTTCATGTACGGCCAGACGCCCCTTCTCGACTGCTGCCACGACGGCCGGCTCGCCATCGTCCGCGGCGACGCCCGCGACGAACGGCTCGTGCTGCCGCTGCTGGCAAAGGCCGACGTGGTCATGCCGCTGGCCTGCCTCGTCGGCGCGCCCCTCTGCGCCCAGAAGCCCATCGAAGCCCGGTCCATCAACCTCGACGCCATCCTCATGCTGCTGAAGAACGCGGCGAAATCGCAGCAGTTCATATCGCCCACGACCAACAGCGGCTACGGCGCCGGCCATGGCGGCGTCGCCTGCACCGAAGACACGCCGATGAAGCCCATCTCCCTCTACGGCGTCCTCAAGGTCGAGCTGGAGAAGCACCTCCTCGACGCCGGCGCGATTTCGCTGCGCCTCGCCACCGTCTGCGGCATCAGCCCCCGCATGCGCCTCGACCTGCTCGTGAACGACTTCACCTACCGCGCCGTCGTCGATCGCTCCGTCGTCCTCTTCGAAGCCCATTTCAAGCGCAACTACGTCCACGTCCGCGACATCGCCCGCGTCTTCCTCCACGCCGTGGACCATTTCGACAAAATGAAAGGCCAAGCCTACAACGTCGGCCTCTCCGACGCCAACCTCTCCAAGCGGGAGCTCTGCCTGGAAATCAAAAAGCAGGTGCCCGAATTCACCATCGTGGAAGCCCCCGTGGGCCGGGACCCCGACCAGCGCAACTACGTCGTCAGCAACGCCAAGATCGAGGCCACGGGCTACCGGCCGCAGGTCTCCATCCAGCGGGCCATCGCCGAACTGATCAAGGGCTACCAGATCGTCCGCCGCACCCAGCACGCGAATGTCTAGTGGGCAGGGTCCAGGGTTCGGAGTTCGGGGTGCGAACCGCCCGGCCCCGGCGAAGTTTTCCACGGCGTGGAAAATCGCCTTGGCCGCCAGTCTTGCCCTGCCGGCCGCCGCACCCGCCGCGCGCCTCGTCGAGGATTTCGCGCCGGGCACCGCCGCCGCTTGGAAACCATACCTGAAATCGCCGGCGGTCGTCGCCGCGGCCGACGGTCTGGCTTTCCCCGCGCCGTTTTCCCAGGGCGGCGACCGTTTCGCGTGGGACAAGGCCGTCGCCTTCGACCTGTCGCCGGCGGTCGCCTTCGAACTGGAACTGTCCTGCCCGCAACCCGAAGCGCTCCGCCATCTGGGGCTCTATTTCAAGAGCGGCAACGGCTGGTACGTGGCCAACAAGCCGTTGGCCGGCGCCCTGCCCCACACGCTCGTCTACGCCAAAAGCGATTTCACCGTCGAAGGCAAGCCGGCCGGCTGGAAAAAGATCGACGGCATCCGCGTTTCCCCGTGGAAAGGCGCGGGCGCCGGCGATACGGCGCTGGTGCTGCGCCGCCTGGCCACCGTCGAGGGCACGTCCGTCGTTGTCGTGCGCGGCACCGTTTCCTGTCCCGACGCCGTCGCGCGCGACGTCGCCGCGCAGACCGCCGCGCACGTCAGCCGCCTGCTGGTCGATGCCGGCATCGGCCATGCCAACGTCGCCGACGACGATTTGCCCAAGGGCGCGCTGAAAAACGCCGGCGTCGCCCTGTTGCCCTACAATCCCAATCCCCCTCCCGCCCAGCTCAAGGCGCTGCTCGCGTTCCTGGCCCGCGGCGGCAAGCTCGGCGTTTTTTACGGCGCCTCGCCCGAACTGGCCGCCGCCATGGGTTTCAAGTTGGCGCCTTACGCCAAGTCCGAGCGCCCCGACCGCTGGCGCTCCATCGTGTTCGCGGATCCCGCCGGATGGCTCGTGCCGCCGCGCATCTGGCAATCGTCCACCAGCCTGATGCCGGCGCTGCCCGCCGGTCCCGGCGCGCAAGCCGTTGCCTTCTGGCACGACGCGCGCGACGTCCGCCAGCCCGAACCCGCCCTTGTCGTGTCGCCGCGCGGCTTCTGGATGTCGCACGTCCTCAAAGGCGACGACCAGCAGGGCAAGAAGGAAATGTTGGTGTCCCTGTGCGCCCATCTCGATCCCGCGCTGTGGGCGCCCGCCGCCGCCCGCGCCATTCAGGACGCCGGACGGGTCAACGCCTTTGCGAGCATCGACCAGGCCTGCGCCGAAATCGATCGCCAGGCCGCCGCCGCCGTACGGCCCGAAGAAACCCGCGCCATGGTCCAAGAGGCCGCCGGCTGCACGGCGCGGATTCAGGCCGCCCTGGCCGGCGGCCGCCCTAAGGAGGTCCTCGTCCTCGCCCGCCGCCAGCGCCAACTCATCCTCCGCGCCGATGCCGCCGTGCAGCCGCCGCGGCCCGGAGAATTCGTCGGCGTCTGGGACCACGACGGCATCGGCTTCATTCCCGGCGACTGGCCCTTCACCGCGAATTTTCTTGCCGCCCACGGCGTCACCGCCGTCTTCGCGAATACCGTCTGGGGCGGCTGCGCGCACTATCCGTCCAAGTACCTGCCCGCGTCCAACACCCTGCGCCTCTACGGCGACCAGATCGCCGCCGGCCTCGCCGCCGCCAAGGCCAAGGGGCTCCAGTACCATGTCTGGATGGTGCTGGGCAAACTCGACGGCGCACCGCCCGAGTTCGTCGAGCGCATGAAGAAGGAAGGCCGCCTGCAGGTCACCGATGCCGGCGCCACCCGCCCCTGGCTCAGCCCCCACCACAACGCCAACCGCGCCCTGCTGCTGGCCGTGGTGGAGGAAATCGCGCGGAATTATCCGGGCATCGATGGCCTGCATCTCGACTACGTCCGGTTGCCCGACTCCTTGAGCTGCTATTCCGCCGCCACCCGCGCGCGCTTCGAGGCCGACACCCGCAAGAAGTGCCGCGCCTGGCCCGCCGAGGTCAAGACCGGCGGCAAGCGCAACGCCGAATTCCGCAAATGGCGCACCGCCGATATCGCCCGGCTCGTCGCCGATATCCGCGCCACGCTGCGCCGCGCGAATCCCAACGCGAAACTGTCCGCCGCGGTCTTCGGCATCGCCGCGCCCGACGGCGGCAACATCGCGCAGTATTGGCCCGACTGGCTC
>JAKLIL010000098.1 GCA_022709625.1 Verrucomicrobiota bacterium | reverse complement strand
GCGACCGTCGCCTGGCGGATGCCGGCTTTGAGCGCCTCGGCCGACAAATCGCCTTCGTCCAAATACGCGTTCAGCAGCGTTTCGTCCGTTTCCGCCGCCGCCTCCAGCAGCGCCTCGCGCGCCTGTTGCGCCGCCTCCGCCAGCTCCGCGGGCACGTCCTGCTCCCGCACCTTCGCGCCCAGCGACGTCTCGTCGAACGTCAGCGCTTTCATGCGCACCAGATCGACGACGCCCGTAAAGTTTTCCTCGCGGCCCCAGGGAATCTGGATCGCCACCGCCGGCGCTCCCAGCTTGGACCGCATTTCCGCGACGACCCGTGCGAACCCCGCCCCGATGCGATCCATCTTGTTGATGAACGCGATCCGCGGCACGCGGTACTTGTTTGCCTGCCGCCACACGGTCTCCGACTGCGGCTGCACCCCCCCCACCGCGCAGAACACGCCGACCGCGCCGTCCAGCACCCGCAGCGACCGCTCCACCTCGGCCGTGAAATCCACGTGCCCGGGCGTGTCGATGATGTTGATCTGCTTGTCCTTCCAGAAACAGGTCGTCGCCGCGCTGGTGATCGTGATGCCCCGCTCCTGCTCCTGCGCCATCCAGTCCATCACCGCGGTGCCCTCGTGCACCTCCCCCATCTTGTGCACCTTGCCGGTGTAGTACAGCATCCGCTCCGTCGTGGTGGTTTTGCCCGCGTCGATGTGGGCCACGATCCCGATGTTCCGGATCGTCGCCAGCGCGTGCCCGCGCCCGGCCGCTTCCAATTTAACCTCTTTCGCCACGTGGATTCGTCCCGCTGAATGGATAACCAAAGCGCGGCAACCTACCACGCGCCCCCCGCCCCGCCAAGTCCGGAGTTGGCGTCTTGACACCGCCCCCCGTCTTCGCCTTACATTCCCTCCCATGAGCGAGTCCCCCATCTCGATCGGCGCGCCCGGCCTTGACGTCGATCGGCTGGTCGCCGACCTGCAGGCGACCGTCGACCGCAAAATGAAGGACGGCGTCTACGCCGATGCCCGCGTGGCCCGCGCCGAGAAGACCAATCTCGCCCAGCTCCGCGGTTCCGACGACTTCATCTCCTTCTACCTCACCTGTCTCCGCGACGCCGTGTTCGTGGACATCTCCGATTTCGAAATCCGCGAGCGCCGGCGGTTCTTCGGCCCGCTCCTCGTCGCCTTCAAGAAAACGATCTGGAAGCTCCTCAAGTTCTACACCTACCGCCTGTGGTCCCAGCAGAACCAGGTCAACGGGCTGGTCATTACCGCCCTCGAAGGCCTGGAGGAGCAGTCTGCCGCGCGCCTCGCCGCGCTCGAAAAGCGCCTCGCCGAACTGGAAGGCAAGGCCGCCGGCCATGGCTCCTGAGCGCCTCGCCTTCGTCTGTCCCCGCCTCGCCGGCGAGGGCGCGGTCGGCGGCGCCGAAACCCTCCTGAAGAACCTCGCCATCCACGCCGCCGCGCGCGGGTTCGCCGTCGATTTCCTGACCACCTGCGCCCAAAGCCATTTCACCTGGGAAAACGCCTTGCCCGCCGGCACCCGGCGCATGGACGGCCTCGACGTCCATTTCTTCCCCGTCGACGAACGCGACGCCGGCGAGTTCCTGCGCATCCAGCAGGACATCGACCGCGGCCGGGCCGTCTCCGCAAGCGACGAACTGTGCTGGCTCCGCAACGGCGTGAATTCCGCCGCCCTCCTGCGCCATCTCGAGCAAAACGCCGCGGCCTATCGCGCCATCGTTCTCGGTCCCTATCTCTTCGGCCTGACCTGGTTCACCGCCCTCGCCCACCCCGCGCGCGCCCTCCTCGTGCCCTGTCTCCACGACGAACCCTTCGCCCGGCTCGCCTGCATGAAGCGCCTCTTCGCCGAAACCGCCGGCTGCCTGTTCAATTCGTCCGCCGAGCGCGAACTCGCCCGCGAACTCTTCGGCGTGCCCGACGCCAAGGCGCGCCTCGTCGGCATGGGCCTCGACCCCTTTGACGTCGATCCCGCCGCCTTCGCCCGGCGCCACCGGCTGGCCGCCCCCTACGTCCTTTATTCCGGCCGCCGCGAACCCCTTAAGGGCACGCCCCTCCTCTGCGACTACGTGCAGACGTTCCGCGAACGCACCGGGCGCGACGTGAAGCTCGTCTTCACCGGCTCCGGCCCCATCGACGCCCCCGCCGCCCTCGCGCCCCACGTTCTCGACGCCGGCTTCGTCGGCGAAACCGAAAAGCACGAGGCCATGGCCGGCGCGGTCGCCTTCGTCCACCCCTCCGTCAACGAAAGCTTCGGCATCGTGCTGCTCGAAGCCTTCCTCGCCCGCACCACCGGACTGGTCCGCGCCCAAAGCCGCGTGCTGGTCGGCCAATGCCGCGCCGCCGGCGCCGGCCTGTGGTTCCGCCACTACCCCGACTTCGAAGCCCAGCTCCTCTACCTGCTGGACAATCCCGACGCCCGCGCCGCCCTCGGCCGGCGCGGCCGCGACCATGTCGCCCGCGAATACGCCTGGCCCGTCATCGAAGCCAAATTTCTCGCCGCCCTCGCCGATCTCGCCCCGCAGTAGCCGCCCCCGGCGCGCGGTCCCGGTGCGTTTTCCATGGTACGTAAAACGCGCCAAAAAATTTTCCATAGCGTGGAAAGTTTTCCATGGCACGTAAAATCCGGCCGGAATTTTTCCATGGCGTGGAAAACGCGCCAAAAAAATTTCCATACCGTGGAAAAACCGGCGGGGCGGCCGTTCAGCGCGCGGTGAACGCCGTCACGCTCTGGCCGGCGACGGTCACGACGGGCCGGCCCTTGGTCCGGACCGCCGGTTCCCGCTCCTGCGTGGCGAAGGCCAGCCGCCAGGCTTCGCCGCTGTTGTTGGGCGGCAGTTCGAACGCCAGCGGCTCGGCGCCGGCATTGAAAATCAGGAACAGGTGGTCGTCGTCGGCCTCCGCCCCGGTGTGTTCGCGGCGGCCGTCGATGCGGCAAGCGAGGCCAAAGCCTTTCTCCCAGTCCGGCACCGGCGCGCCGTCAGGCCCGTACCAGCGGATGTCGGGAAAATCGCCGGCCTGGTCCTTGCCCTTGAAGAAGGTCGTCCGCCAGAGGGCCGGGTGGGCCTTGCGGAACGCGATGGCCTGCCGCGTGAATTCGTACAACTCGCGGTTTTTCTTGAGCAGGCTCCAATCCACCCACGAGATTTCGTTGTCCTGGCAGTAGGCGTTGTTGTTGCCCTGCTGGGTACGGCCGAACTCGTCGCCGCCCAGCAGCATCGGCACGCCCTGCGCGAGGAACAGCGTGGCGAGCAGGTTTTTCTGGCGCCGGAGGCGCTTGGCCAGAACGACGGGGTCGTCCGTGGGGCCTTCCTTGCCGCAGTTGTCGCTGTGGTTGTGGTTGTCGCCGTCGCGGTTGTCCTCGCAGTTGGCCAGATTGTGCTTCTCGGCGTAGCCGACGATGTCGGCGATGGTGAAGCCGTCGTGGCTGGCGACGTAGTTGACGCTCTTGTGCGGGGCCTGGCGGGGGCGGTCGTAGAGGTCGGGGCTGCCGCACAGGCGCGTGGCGAAGGCGCTGAGCATCCCGGGCGCGCCGCGCCAGAAGTCGCGGACGTCGTCGCGAAACCGCCCGTTCCATTCGCTCCAGCGATGGCTCGGGAACGAGCCGACCTGGTAGGCGCCGGCGGCGTCCCAGGCTTCGGCGATGATCTTCACGCCGCGCAGGATCGGGTCGTCGGCGATCTGCTCGACGACGGGCGGGTTGGCCAGCAGCTCGCCGTTGCGGCCGCGCGCGAGGATGGTGGCGAGGTCGAAGCGGAAGCCATCGACGCGCATGTCCAGCACCCAGTAGCGCAGGCAGTGCAGGATGAAGTCGCGCACCACGGGATGGTTGCCGTTCACGGTGTTGCCGCAGCCGGTGTAGTTCTTGTAGCGCTGCCCGTCTTCTTCCATCATGTAGTAGATGGGGTTGTCGATGCCGCGGAAGGAATAGGTCTGCCCGCCCAGGCCGCCCTCGGCGGTGTGGTTGAAGACCACGTCGAGGATGACCTCGATGCCGGCCTGGTGCATCGCCAGCACCATTTCCTTGAATTCGCGGACCTGTTCGCCGCGCCGGTTCGAGCAGGCGAAGCGCCCGTTGGGCGCGAAAAACGCCAGCGTGCTGTAGCCCCAGAAATTGCGCAGGTTCTTGCGCGGGCCGTTTTCCCAGAAGAATTCCATTTCGTTGAATTCCTGGGTGGGCAGCAATTCGAGCGTCGTGATGCCCAGTTCCTGCAAATACGGAATCTTGTCGATCAGGCCGCGGTAGGTGCCCGGATTCGCGACGTCCGCGCTGGGATGCGCCGTGAAGCCGCGCACGCTGGCCTCGTAGATCACCGATTCGTTCAGCGGCACGCGCAGGGTGCGGTCGCCCGTCCAGTCGAAGTCGTCCTTGACGATGACCCCCTTGGGAAAATGCCGGCCGTTCCGAATCAACCGGCCCGGTTCGAGGCCTTCGCGGTCGCCCCATTTTTTCTGGCCGGCGACGGCCAGCGCGTAGGGATCCAGCAGCCACTGGTCGGGATCGAAGGCGTAGCCGGCGGCGCCGTTGCGCGGTCCGTCCATGCGATAGACGTAGTATTGGCCGGCGCGCGCCGTCGGCACGTGCAGGTGCCACAGGTCGCCCAGCCGGTTGCGGTCGGGCAGCAGTTCGAATTCTTCGGCCGGGGTTTCGTCGTCGGCGCGGTCGAACAGCAGCAGCCATACGCGCGTGGCGTGGCGGCTGAAAATGCTGAAATGCACCCCCTGCGCGACCACGCGCGCACCATAGGGCACGGGGACCGGCACGCTGGGAATCACGTGTTCTCGTTTCTTCATCGGCGTTTCTCTTTCAGCGGTACAGCGTCCAGGCGCGGATCGAATAGCGGATCCACTGGCCAAACGACGCCAAAACGTCCGGCAGCGACGGCCCGCGGTTGGGGCGTTCCCGGCGGCGCTTGCGCCGGACCCGCACGCGGCGGTAGCGCTTGCCGTTGCGAATCACCACGTCGCCCTCGGTCGGCGGCGGCGCCGCGGCCGGCGCGGCGGCGGCCGCCGCAGACCGCTCGCGCCGGTCTGCGAGCACTTGCCGCACGGCCCGCGCGGGATTCCAGGGCCGGGAAAAATCGCTCCATTCCACGACGAGGGCCGCCGCCAATTCCACGGCCGACGTGCCGCCATCGATTTGGTCCGACACGGTCGCCGCGATCCAGGCGCAATCCACGGCGCAGGCCAGCCGCTCGCGCTCGAGCAGGCGCGGCATGCAGCTGTGGCTCATCCAGGCCGCGGAGGCCTCCACCGCGGCGCGCAGGGCCGCAATGCATTCGTCGTCGCACAAATCGCCGCGGGCCGCAATGCGCGCGCAGTCTTCGGCGATTTGCCGCACGCGCGGCCCGTACTCGCGCCAAAACCAATCCCGCAAATGGCGCCCCGCGCCGGCGCGGATGCGGCCGCAAGCCCGTTCGAGATCGTCGCGCAGCGGATGGGCCCGCAGGGTGTCCCCCAAATCCGCGCGCGCCGCGCGCAGGACTTGCCGGGATTCGGCGGGCAGGTCGGGGTTGTCTTCGTAGTACAACAGCAGCCGCCCGAGCAGGCGGGCCTGATCCCGCCACTCGCGGTACGAGCCCGTCCCCGGCGCGGGCGGTTCCCTGCGGGCGCGGCGCGGCATCGACAGCGAGTGAATCGCAACCAGCGGCGCCGCCCACGCCGTTGCCAGCAGAACCGCCAAAATGGCGGCCGGCCCAAACCCGTAGTGCGCGTGGACCAATAAAACCAGCGCCGCCCCGGTCGCGGCCAGCAGGGCCAGCCACCAGAAGATGGGCGCCCGCCGTTCGCGCGCCGCCGCTTCCCGCAGGTTCTGCATCGTCCGCGGTCCTTAGCGGTTGGCCTTGCGCAACAAGTCCGCGGCCAACTCGTTGGCCCGGTGAAAAACGGCCCGCTCGTCGATGCCGACCAGCTCCCCCTTCTCCACGAGGACTTGGCCCGCCACGATCGTGTACTCCGCGCGCGGCGCGCTGCCGCAGAACAGCACCGCGTGCGCCGGATCCGCCAGCGCGCCCGCGAAATCGATGCGGTCGAGCCGGAACATCGCCAGGTCCGCCGCCATGCCCGGCTTGAGCTGGCCGATTTCCGGCTGGCCGAGGATTTCCGCCCCCCCGCGCGTCGCCATGCGGATGACCTTCCGCGGCGGCATGGACGTCACGCCCGTGCCGACGCGGTGCACCAGCAGCGCCGTCTGCATTTCCTTCAGCAAATTCGACGAATCGTTGCTGGCGCTGCCGTCCACGGCGATGCCCACGCGCACGCCGGCGTCGAGCAGGGCCGGCACGTGGCAGATGCCCGAGCCCAGCCGCAGGTTGCTCACCGGGCAGTGCGCCACGCCGCAGTTCATCTTCCCCAGCCGCACGATTTCTTCGGGCGTGAACCAGATGCCGTGCGCATACCACACGTCCGGCCCGACCCACCCCACGCTCTCCATGTATTCCAGCGGGCGCATGCCGAGCTTCTGCACGCAGAAATCCTGCTCGTCGTTCGTCTCGCACAGATGCGTGTGCATGAAGACCTTCTTTTCGCGCGCGAAAACGGCCGTCTCCGCGAGGGATTCCTTCGTGACGGAAAACGGCGAGCACGGCGCCAGCACGATGCGCGTCATCGCGAACGGGTTTGGATCGTGGTACTTGGCGATCAGCCGGTCGCAATCGGCCAGGATGGCCTCCCAGCTCTGGGTCACGTCGTCCGGCGGCAGGCCGCCCTGCGAGCGGCCGAGGCTCATGCTGCCGCGCGTCGGATGGAAGCGCACGCCGAGGCGGCACGCTTCGTCGATCTCGACGTCGAGGAATTCCGGCGGCGCGGAGCGCGGAAAGACGTAGAAATGGTCGGTGGTCGTCGTACAGCCGCTCAGCAACAGTTCGCCGAGGGC
>JAKLIL010000097.1 GCA_022709625.1 Verrucomicrobiota bacterium | reverse complement strand
CGGCAACGGCCGAACAAGACGTTCGCAGCCAACTGGACGAAAGCGAACCGTTCTTCCGAATCGGCGATCCCGTCGAACTCCGCCGGCAAAACGGAATCGTCGACAAAGGCATTTTGACCGGCTTCGCGGGCGCGGGCACCGACCCGGTAGCCGTTGTTGCGACCGCCACGGGCGAAATCGGCGTCCCCCTTGCCATCCTCGACGAATCTTCGCGCCGACGCATCGATCCCGAATACCGGAAATGGGCGCTCCGTCAGGAACACGCGGCCGAGCAACCCGCCGGGGAATAAACCGGCGCCATCCCGGCCCTGGCCGCTTATTCCGCCGGACGGTTCCGGCGCCGCAATTGCCCGCAGGCGGCGTCCACGCCTTTGCCTTTGGATTCGCGTAGCGTGCCCTCCACGCCATTGCGCGCCAGCGCCTGCAGGAACGCCTCCATGGCGGCGCGCGGGGGCGCCACGCCCGCGAATTCCGCCACGGGGCTCAGGGGAATCAAATTCACGCGGCAGGGAAATCGCCGCAGCCGGTCGGCCAATTCTTCGGCCGCGCGGACGGAATCGTTCACGCCCTGGATCAAGGTGTATTCAAAGGTGATGATGCGGTTGGTCTCGACCGTGTAGGCCGCGCATTCCCGCAGCAGTTCGTCCAGCGGATATTTGTTTTCGACGGGCATGAGCTTACGCCGCAGTTCCGGATCGGCGGCGTGCAGCGACACGGACAGTTCCACTTGCAATCCCTCGCCCGCCAAGCGCCGGATGCCGGGAATTACTCCGCTGGTGCTTAGGGTGATGCGGCGCGCGCCGATGTGCAGTCCCGCGGGATGGTTGAGCAGGCGGACGGACTTGAGGGTTTCGTCGTAGTTGTCGAACGGCTCGCCCATGCCCATGTAGACCACGTTGTCGGGCCGCCGGCCGATTTGGGCCGCCGCCAGATGGACCTGCGCCACGATTTCCCCCGCCGACAGGTTCCGCGCGTAGCCGCCTGTGGCGCTCGCGCAAAACGCGCAACCCATCTTGCAGCCGACTTGCGTCGACACGCAAACGGTGTGGCGGGCGCGGGCGGGAATCAGTACCGTTTCCACGTTCTCGCCGTCGGCGAGACCAATAAGCCACTTGCGGGTGCCGCCGGGTTCGCCGGATTCCTTCAGGAGGATCGCCGGCCCGGGCGTGTGGCTTTCCGCCAGTTCTTCCTTGAGCGCGCGCGGCAGGTTGCCCAGCTGCTCCCAGCGCGTCGCCCCTTGGACCTGGAGCCACTGCCAGAGTTGCGTCCCCCGGAATGCCGGCTGCCCGGCTGCTTTGCACAGGGCTTGCAGTTCTTCGGGAAACAAGCCTTGGAGGGCGGTCTTCATGCAACCTGGCGGGCGGCCCGGAGGTCGCCTTTCGCATCGTTTCTCGTCTGGCGGATCGGGCTATGTCCCGACCGTTTCATCAATAGCGGTAGTGCTCGGGCTTGTAAGGCCCGTCCACCGGTACGCCCAAATAGGCGGCCTGCTTGCGGGTCAGGCGGTCCAGCGCCACGCCGAGGTGCGCCAAATGCAACCGCGCCACCTTCTCGTCCAGTTTCTTGGGCAGGGTGTAGACGCCGACCGGATACTTCCCCGCGTTCGTGAACAGCTCGATCTGCGCGAGGACCTGGTTCGAGAAGCTGTTGCTCATCACGAAGCTTGGGTGGCCAGTGGCGCAGCCGAGATTCACGAGCCGGCCTTCCGCCAGCAGGAGGATCGACTTGTCCTTCTTCGTCCAGATGCGGTGCACCTGCGGCTTGATCACTTCCCAGCGGTACTTCTTCATCGCCGCGGTCTGGATCTCGCTGTCGAAGTGGCCGATGTTGCAGACGATGGCCAGGTTCTTCATCTTCAGCATGTGCTTTTCGGTGATGACGTCGCAGCAGCCGGTCGTCGTCACGAAGATGTCGCCCTGCGTGCAAGCTTCGTCCATCGTCATGACCTCGTAGCCGTCGATCGCCGCCTGCAGCGCGCAGATGGGATCGATTTCGGTCACGATCACGCGCGCGCACTGGCCCTTGAGGGACTGGCACGAGCCTTTGCCCACGTCGCCGTAGCCGGCCACCACGGCCACCTTGCCGGCGATCATCACGTCCGTCGCCCGCATCAACCCGTCCACCAGCGAGTGGCGGCAGCCGTAGATGTTGTCGAACTTCGACTTCGTGACCGAGTCGTTCACGTTGAACGCCGGAAAGAGCAGTTCCTTGCGCGCCGCCATCTGGTACAGACGATGTACGCCCGTCGTGGTTTCCTCCGTGACGCCTTTGATGGATTTGACCATCTTGAGGAAGCGGTCCGGATTCTTCTTCACGGCCTTGCGGACCTGCGCCTTGAGGATTTCCTCTTCCTCGCTGTCGTACGGGCCGGCCAGCACGTTCAGGCCTTCCTGTACGGCCTTCACGCCAAGGTGCACGAACAACGTCGCGTCGCCGCCGTCGTCGAGGATCATGTTGGGGACTTCCTTGCCCCAATCGAGAATGCGGTCCGTGTATTCCCAGTATTCCTTGAGCGTCTCGCCCTTGACGGCAAAGACCGGCGTGCCCTTGACGGCCAGCGCCGCCGCGGCGTGGTCCTGGGTGGAGAAGATGTTGCAGCTCGCCCAGCGGACGCGGGCGCCCAGCGCCTGCAGCGTCTCGACCAGAACGGCCGTCTGGATGGTCATGTGGATGGAACCGGATATCCGCGCGCTCTTGAGGGGTTTCGTCTTGGCGAATTCGGCGCGGACGCTCATCAGGCCCGGCATTTCGTGTTCGGCCAGTTCGATTTCCTTGCGGCCGAAGTCCGCCAGGCTCAAATCCTTGACCACCGCATCCATCGCCATTTTGCGCTTTGCCATATCGTCTCCTTGGGGATTGAAAACCAGGCGGGAATATACCCGCCGGGTTTCATCCAAGCAAGTACCGTCCATTGCGGTGCGCCGGCCGGACCGTTTTTTTACGGCTTGCGTCGCTCATGGGCAACGGCTTGAATAAGGTCGGAACCGATGTTTCCGATCCTTCACGAAAGGCCGCCGTGAATATAACGAAGCTGTCTACAATTGGGGTTGCCGTCGCGTTCCTTGCCAATCTGGCCATGGGCATTCCGATTGCCGGCCATCCAGTCGAATCGCTGGCCGTCGGCAATGCCGCGCCGCCCCTGAACATGTCCCGCTGGGTCAAGGGCGAGGCCGTGGCGGCGCTCGATCCCGCCCAGACCTACGTCGTGGAATTCTGGGCCACGTGGTGTCCGCCTTGCCGCGCCTCGATTCCGCATTTGACGGAGCTGGCGCACAAGTACACCAACGCGACGTTCATCGGCGTGAACGTCTGGGAACGGGGCGAGAAGCCGGCCGACAAGGTGGTGCCCTTCGTGGAGAACATGGGCGACCGGATGGACTACCGCGTGGCCATGGACACCTCCGACCAGTTCATGGCGAAACGGTGGATGGAAGCCGCCGGCCAGCGGGGCATCCCCGCCGCCTTCGTCGTGCATCAGGGCAAGGTGGCCTGGATTGGCCATCCGATGCGCGGCCTCGATGAGACCCTGGCAGAGCTGGCGAGCGGCCAGTTTGATCCGGAAAAAGCGAAAAAACGCGCCGTCGCGAAAAAACGGGAGGCGGCCGAAACCCGCACGGTTGCGGAAACATACGGGGAATACCTGGAGGCCGTCGGCGCAAACGGGGATGCCGACAAGGCCGCCCAACTTGCCCGGCAGATCGAGGAACTGGACCTGCAAAGTCCGGATCTTCTCAATGCCATGGCTTGGACCATCCTGACTCATCCCGTCGTCAGGCAACGCGATGTGCCCCTGGCCACGCGCCTGGCCAAGAAAGCGCTCGATGCGTCCGGCGAAAAGCGGGCGGACATCCTTGACACTTACGCGCGCGCACTGTGGGAGGCCGGCCAAAAGACCGAAGCCGTCGCCTACCAGGAAAAGGCGGTCGCCGTGGATCCCAAAGACCCGGGCCTCGCCGTGACCCTGGAACGCTATCTGGACCGGACCCGCCCGGAGGGACCGCCGCTGGCGCTGGCCACGGAACGGTTCGGGGCGGTGGCGGTGGCGCTGGACAACGCCATCTACGTGGTTGGCGGCCACTGCGACACCGGCATCGTGGGCAGCATCGAAAAGTTCGCAGCCGATTCCAAAATCACGGAAGTCTTGCCCGCTTCGATCCAAGCGCGCCGGTTCGTTTCCGGTGCGGCACATGGCGGAAAAATCTACATCGCGGGCGGAACGGCATGGGATCCGGCGACCGATCTCGTGGCATCTAGCGCCGTCTTCGAGGAATTCGATCCGGCCACCGGTATCGTTCGCGCCCTCCCAAGCCTGCCTGTGGCGGTTTCGCGGGCCGGCGCCGCGGTGGTGGGCGACCGGCTGTATGTCGTCGGCGGGGCTCAAGGCGAAACCGAACCGCGGCTCAAGGCGCTCCAAATCTACGACTTCAAGACGGAAACCTGGAGCCGCGGCGCCGATCTGCCCGTGGCCCGCGAAGGACAGATTGTCGAATGCGATGGAAAAATCTACGCGCCGGGCGGCTTCGATGGAACCGGCGCAATCCGCGATTTCCAGGTCTACGACCCGGCCAACGACCAATGGAGCGCATTGCCCAAGTTGCCCGTTAAAACGAGCGCGAACCACGGCTGCGCCGCCAATGGCCGGCTGTATCTTTTTGGCGACTACGCGGAACTCGACCGCACCGTCGTCTACGACTTCGACAAGCCAACGTGGGCCCGGCTGGACATCGGCTACAAGCCAGCCCGCCACGCGGCGTTGGCGCAGATGGGCGACGACGTGTTCATCATCGGCGGCAACGTCCAATCCGGCCCACCCTACCTCAACCGCATCCAGCGCTTTTCCGCAAAGCGACTGGCCGAAGCCCCCCGGCGGGAATGGAAGGCCGACGCGGCAATCGTTCCGGCCGTTTCCGGCGACAAACCGGAAGCTGCCGCCGCGCGGCGATCCTATGCCGAACGGCGCCGGCAACGGCAGCTCGAGCACGAGCGAATGGATGCAAAGCGCCCCGATCCCGGCCAGCCGGTTGCGCCACGACCCCGGTCCCGGATCGATTTCTACACGGCCGTTCTGGACCGGAATCCCAACGATGTCGCGGCGCTGCACTGGCGCGGCTTCCTCTACGCGATGCTGGGCGAAAAAATGCTGTGCCGGCGGGATTTCGAAAAGGCCATCCGGCTGGCGCCCAAAGCCTCCAATATCCGCTGGAGCTACGGCTGGGCCTTGCTGAACCTCGGGGAATACGAACAAGCGGCGCGGCAATGGGAAATCATGGGGGAACTGGACAAAACCATTCCCCCGAACGGGGACCACCATCTGGCGCTGGCCTATTGGGCTGCCGGCCAAAAGGAAAGAGCCCTGAAGATCTTCAACGAGACCGTGGCGCGGGAGCCCCGATTCTGGATCAGCCGGGAACATGCCCGCCGCTACTCGGCCAATTGGACGGAGAAAGAAAAGGCGATTCTTTTCGGCCTCTACGATGCGTGGCGGCGCATCTATTCGCCGCCCGCCGACCCCGCCGACTACCCCCTGCCGGAAGCGGATCAACCCGCCTCTGAACCCTGAACCTTACTTGCCGGCGGCGGCCTGCAGGATTTGCTCCACGTCGCGGAGGCGATCTTCCAAACGGCAGGCTTCCGCAGAAGCGCGCGCATCGCGCTTCATGGCGGCCAAGCGCGGCGCGTCGGCCAACGCCGCCAGATGCTCCGCCATCCGCTCGACGGCCAAAGGCGAATCGACGACCCAGCCGTTGCACCCATTCCGGATCACTTCGCAACCGCCGTTGGCGGCCGTAGTGATCACCGGCAGGCCTTCCGCGAGAGCTTCGACCGTCACGTTGGCAAATGGATCGTAGTAGGAAGGGAACAGCAAGACGTCGGCCGCCGCGTAGGCCAAGGCCGGCTCCGCGACGTCGCCCAAGAAGCGTACGCGTCCACCCAGCCCCGCTTTTGCAATCTGGGACTGATATGGCCGCGGGTTGCCGCGGCCGGCCACGACCAGTTGCCAATCGGCGGCGGGCTCCGCCCTGTCGGCCACCGCCAGCGCCGCGATGGCCGAGGCCAGGCCCTTGCGATGGAAATCGCGGCCCATGAACAGCGCGACCCGCGCCGAGTCCGCCATGCCGTGGGCCTTGCGGAAATCGGCCCGCTGGCGGGCGGCCTGCCCGGGATCGTAGACCTTGGCCGGCGTACCGTTGTGCACGACTTGCACGCGCCCGGCCGCCTCCGGATACCACCGGACCAAATCCCGGCGGACCAGATCCGAATTGACGATGATGAACCGCGTCGCGGACCCCAGCAGCGACAGCCGCTCCGCCCGCAAATCGTACCGGCGTTTGGCATACAGCCAGCGCGCCAGGCGCGCCAGCCGCGGCGATTTCCATCGGCGCTCCAGCTTTTGCTCCCAATAGGTGGCTTCGATGCCGCCGCCCGGACGCACCACGGCGGCGTTCCAGATTTTCTGTTCGCCGAAGGTCACGTCGGCATCGGCGTTAGCCAGCCGCGCGGCGATTCGCCGACCGGTTTCCCACGCGCGCCGGTAATGGGGACAAAGGCGCGGCGCGGGCACCAGACGCAGTTCCACGCCGTCCATGGGTTCGCCCTTGATGGCATAGACGACGAGCCGATGTCCCCGGTTGATCAGATAAGCGGCCAGGCGCAGCGTGAAGCGCTCCGCTCCGCCCACCATCCGGAAATTCCGCACGCCAAAGGCGATATTCATCCGGTTGTCCTTGTTTGGGTTGGCGCCCTCACAGGGCCTCCAGCATCCCGGCCAGGGCGCCGGCGGCCTGCTCGACGGCATAGGCCCGTCCGATTTTCTCCCGCGCACGGGCGCCCATCTGCCGGCGCAACTCGCGCGAATCGATAAGTTCCAATAGCCGCCGTTCGAAGTCCGGGATGGTCGCG
>JAKLIL010000096.1 GCA_022709625.1 Verrucomicrobiota bacterium | reverse complement strand
GCCCTGCGCTACTACTGCGGCGAAAACCACGACCGGCCCCACGACGCCCTCGGCGACGTGCTGGCCACCATCCGCGTGCTGGGCGGCCAGTTCACCCGCTATCCCGAACTGCCGGCGGACATGGCGAAACTCAACGACTATTGCGATCCCCGCGACCCGGCCTGGGTGGACCGCACCGGCCGCCTCAAATGGTCCAAGGGCGAAATCGTCTTCAACTTCGGCAAGTTCCAGGGCCAGGCGCTGCGCGACGCCGTCGTGAACGATCCCAACTTCATCACCTGGCTCCTCCGTTCGGATTTTCCGGACGACACCAAGCAAATCGTCCGCGACGCCGTGAGCGGAAAGTTTCCCAAACCGCCCGCGCCGCCGGCTTGAGGCAGCCGCCCGCAACCCGATTTGCCAAGGCGCAATAGACAATGAAAAGGCCGCCCGGAGGGGCGGCCAAATTCCTTGGGCGGCTCGGAATTCAGTCGAGCACGCGCTCGACGGTCAGGTCGGGACTCAATTTTTCGCGCATTTCGGCCTCGATGCCGTTCTTGAGCGTCATCATCGCGTGGGGGCACGCGTGGCAGGCGCCATGCAGGCGGAGGTTGACCGTATGGCCTTCCATGGACACGAACTCCACGTCGCCGCCGTGGCCCTGGATCAGGGGGCGGATTTCTTCGATGAACTGGACGACTTTCTCTTGCATCGGCTGGCTCCCGGAAATTTGAAAACGCGGGCGCAACCTACACCACGCCCGCGCCCTTTGCAAGCGGCCGGAGCGCGCCGCGCGCGAAGCAACAAAAAAACGACGGCGAATCCGATTTTGGAATTCACCGCCGTTCATGGCCAGACCGCATTGCACGGTCCGGCATCGGGGGAAGAAATTACTTCTTCGCCTTTTTCTTCGCAACCTTCTTGACCGCCTTCTTTGCGGCCTTCTTAGCCTTCTTCACTGCCATTGTGGATTTCCCCCCCTTCCAACCTGACGCACCAAGGCGGTCAGGGTATTCTTGAAGTTGTGCATGGAAACATTGTCCTGTGTTTCGGGTTCGCTTAAATCGCTGGCGGGAACGCCTCGGGCCGCCGAGAAAGGCCCGCTTTTGGAAGGTTGCTCAAGCTGGTTTCCGTCTTTTTCATCTCGTTGGTAAACACAGTAATGCGGAGTTATTAACAACGTCAATGCTTTTTGGAAAAAATTTTCACTTTTTTTTCCGGGCGCAAATTTCCTCCAGCGCGCGCAGCAGGCGCGCCGCGCATTCCGCTTTCGGCGCGAGCGCGACGCGCCGCGCGCGGCCGGCGGCGAAATAAATCGTCAGCGCGTTGCGGTCCACCGCGAAGCCGCGGTCCGGGCGCGACACGTCGTTCGCGGCGATGGCGTCGAGATTTTTTTCGCGCAGCTTGCGGCGCGCCGCGCGCGCGAGGTCGTGCGTTTCCGCCGCGAAGCCGCAGAACGTCTGCGTCTTTTTTTTGAGCGGCGCGATCGTTTTCAGGATGTCCGGCGTGGGCTCCCAGTCGATGCGCGGCGGGCCGGCGCTTTTCTTCAGCTTGCGCCGCGCGGGATGCCGCGGGCGCCAGTCCGCGACGGCGGCGGCCATGACCAGCAGGTCGCAGGCGCGCACGCGCTTCCGCACGGCGGCGAGCATGTCGGCCGCCGTCGTCACGCGCACGACCTCCGCGCCGGGCGGCGGCGCCAGCGCGACCGGCCCCGTCACGAGACACACCTCGTGGCCGGCGGCCAGCGCGGCGGCGGCGACGGCGTAGCCCATCTTGCCGCTGGAGCGGTTGCTGACGAACCGCACGGGATCGATGGCTTCCCGCGTGGGTCCGGCTGTCACCAGCACCTTCACGCGGTCAGCCCGCGGCGAGGACGCGGGCGACCGCCCGCACGATGGCGTCCAGATCGCTCAGGCGCCCTTCGCCCACGTCGCCGCACGCCAGTTCGCCTTTCCCCGGCGGCACGACAATCGCGCCGCGCCGCTGGAGCGTCGCCACGTTTTCCTGCACGGCGGGATTCTTCCACATCCGCGCGTTCATCGCGGGCGCGACCAGCAGCGGCGCGTCCAGCGCCAGGGCGGCGCAGCCGAGCACGTCGTCGGCGAAGCCGTGCGCCAGCCGCGCGAGGGTCTGGGCCGAACACGGCGCGACGACCAGCGCTGCGGCGCCCTCCGTCAAGCCGAGGTGGGTATAGGTTTCCTGCTCCCGTTCCGCAAAGGTCCCGTGCGCCACCGGATGGCCGGTCAACGCGCGGAACGTCAGGGGGCCAACGTACTGCGTCGCGCAAGACGTCATGACGACCCACACGTCCCAGCCGCGCTTGAGCATGAGTCGCGCCAGCTCCGCGGCCTTGTAGGCCGCGATCGAGCCGGTGACGCCCAGCAGGATTTTCGGTTGCGCCTTAGCCATGGTATTCCTCCCGCCGGTTGTCGATGCGGTGCCGTTCGGCCAGAATGATCGCCCGCATGTTGTCGTAGGCCTCCGCCAGATCGTCGTTCACGACCATGTACTTGTATTCCTGCCAGTGGGCGATTTCCTCGCGCGCCTGGCGCATGCGCTTCTCGATGACGTCGAGGGCGTCGGTGCCGCGCGCGACGAGCCGGTTGCGGAGGATCTCCGCCGAGGGCGGCACCACGAAGATGTCCACCAGCGTGCGCTTGAGCGGGTCGCTTTCCGGGGCGGCCGCGATGTACTGGCGGACGGCGGCGGCGCCCTGCACGTCCAGGTTCATCAGCACGTCGCAGCCGTCTTCCAGCGCCGCCACCACGGGACCCTTGGGCGAACCGTAGCGGTTGCCGTGCACCACGGCGCTTTCGATGAAGCCGCCCGCCGCCAGCTTTTTCTCGAAGTCCGCCATCGTCATGAAATAGTAGCTCTTGCCGTCCACCTCGTCGCCGCGCGGCGCGCGCGTCGTGGCCGTGATGGCGTAGTGGATGTCCTTGAATTCCTTCTGCAGCTTGTCGCACAGCGTGGTCTTGCCCGCGCCCGACGGCGCGGACACCACGAACACGATGTTCTTCCAGCAGGGCTTGATACCGTTCATTCCGCCTTCCTCCTCATTCGACGTTTTGCACCTGTTCGCGGAAGCGTTCCAGTTCCGCCTTGCACGCGACCACCCGGCGCACGATCGCGGCGTCGTTGGCCTTGGCGCCGAGCGTATTGAATTCGCGCGCCATTTCCTGCGCCAGGAAATCCAGGGCGCGCCCGGTCACGCCGCCGCGCTTCAGCAGGTCGTCCGCCTGCCGGAAATGGCTGTGTAGCCGCACGAGCTCCTCGGTCACGTCCGCCTTGTCGGCGAACAACGCGATTCCCTTCAGCAGGCGCTCGTCGACGGCCAAGTCCGTGCCCGGCAGCGCGGCTTCGATCCGCTGGCGCAGGTTCGCGCGGTAGGTTTCCGCGACGCCCGGCGCGCGGCGGGCAATTTCGGCCGCCTCTTTCCGCATGCTCCGCAGCCGCGCCCGCAGGTCGCGGCCCAGGGCGGCGCCTTCCTTGTTCCGCATGGCTTGCAGCCGCGCCAGCGCGGCCGCCAGCGCCTTGGCGACCGTGGGCCACAGGGCTTCGAGATCGCGTTCGCCGTGTTCCAGCACCACGAGTCCCGGCAGCGCCAACAGCGCCGAGGCCTGCAGATCGTCCGGTAGGTCGAGCTGCTTGGCGGCGGCGCGCAGCGCGGCTACGCTGGCCCGGGCCAGCCCCAGGTCCACCCGCGCGCCGGCGGCCTGCGCCGCCTCCGCCCAGACCACCCGGATTTCCCCCGTGACGCGGCCGCGCGCCAGCCGCGCCCGGATGCAGGCCTGCACGCGCGCCTCGTACGAAGCCAGAAACCGGGGCAAGGCCACGTCCACGTCGAGCTGCTTGCGGTTCACGCTGCTCAATTCGACCTCGACATGCGCCAAGCGGCCGGCGGCCGCGCCCGCGCCGCGGCCCGTCATGCTCGTCAAACTCATGCTCCGTTCCGTTCCCGGATCGGCCGGGCCGATCCTGCAATCATCCTAAGCCCGCGGACGCCGCGCCGTCAACGGCCCGCTCGCTCCACTGCTCATTCCTCCGCGGCGTCCGCTTTCGGCTCGACGACTTCGTCGGAGACGATCGCGTCCCAGGCCTGCTTGTACTGCTCCGCCATGTCCGGCGAATCGAGCCACACCAGGTTTTCCCAGTTGGACACCTGGGCCACGGTCGTGAAGTTGTAGCTGCCCGTCACGACCCAGCGCAGGTCGAATACCATAAATTTGTTGTGCATCGCCGAGTATTCCCCCGCGACGTGGATCAGCGTGACGGGAATGCCCTCCCGGCGCAGCCAGTCGATCAGCTTGCGCGCGCCGGGGAACTCGGCCTGGTTGGCGTCCATTTTGACGGCGACGCGCACGCCGCGCTGGTGTGCGCGCACCAGCGCCGCGGCGATCCGCGTGCGGGTGAACGCGTAGGCCGCCACCCAGATGCTCTCGCGGCTCTTCTCGATGCCGGCCAGCACCACGCCTTCGCATTCCTCGTTGAACGCGCAGAGGGCGTCGACCTGCGTTTGGATCGGGATCGGCGAATCGAAGACCTCTTGCCGCGATTTGCCGTACTGCCGCTCGTAGCGCTGCCGGACGTTTTTCCCGTAGAACGACCCCTTGGATTCCGCGGCCTTGAATTCGTTCCACGTCTCGAGCGGCACCTCGAAATAGCGGATCGGCGTAGGGTCGTCGCCCAGCCGCACCGTGAGCGTGCCGTCGGTCGCCCCTTCGTCGTATTCGAACGCCGCCTCCTTGAGCCAGGTGCTGCCCGTCTCCGCCCGTTCCACCACGGCCCATGCCGGAACGGCCGCCCATACCCCGACGGCCAGCGCCGCCGCTTTCCAATTCATGCCCATGCCGTGTCTCGCTTTCCGGTTTGGCGCCAAGGGTAGGACAACGGCGGAGGCGATTCAATCCGGACTTTGCCCGTTGCAACCGGCCCCGCCATCGGCTATGTTCCCCCGGCGCATGAACGACCGGATCCCATCCTGGCAAGTCAGGCGCGGCCTCCGCTGGTCGCGCCTGTCCGGCGCCGCGCAGTTGGAAATCGGCTTCTGGGCCGTGGTCGTCGGCTTGTTGTTCTTCCTGTTCCATCTGCACGGCAACAGCCAGGAAGTCGCCACCTGCCGGCATTCGCTGTTCCGCTGGCTGGACAGCCGCTGGACAGGCGACTACGCCTACTGCCGGTTCCTGCCCCTCGCGAGCCTCTATGCGCTGTGGCGCCGCCGCCGGGAAATCGCCGCCGCCCCGCGCCGCACCGATTGGCGCGGCGCCATCGTCGTGGCGGCCGCCCTGGTTCTGCATTGGATGGGCGTCCTGGCGCAGCAACCGCGCGTTTCGGCGGTCGGATTCATTCTCGTGCTCTGGGGCCTGCCTTTCCTTATATATGGATTCAGCCTCGCCCGCTGGCTGCTCTTTCCGTGCGGCTATCTGTTCCTGGCGATTCCGCTCAACTTCATCGACAGCATGACGGCGCCCCTGCGGCTCTTCGCCACGGCGGTTTCCGGCGCCATCCTCAACGGCTTCGGGCTCGAGGTGCAGCGGGTCGGCTCCGGGCTGTTTTCGGCGGCGGGCAACGCCTTTTCCTTCAACGTCGCCCCGGAATGCAGCGGCCTGCGGTCGCTGCTGGCCATGACGGCGCTGATGGCTTTCTACGCCTGGCTCACCCAGAAGACCCTCTTCAAGAAGTGGCTGCTGTTCCTTTGCAGCATTCCGGTGGCGGTCGTGGCCAACATCTGCCGAATCATCCTCGTGGTGGTCGTCGCCGCTTTCTTCGGGCAGGACGTCGCCATGGGCCTGTGGCACGACTACTCCGGCTATCCCATCTTCCTGATCAGCCTCGCGCTGATGTTTACGCTCGACCGCCTGTTCAACGTGGACTACCGCACCGCATGGAAACGCATCGTCAATCTGTTCTTGGCCCGCGCCTCTTCGTAATCGCCGTCCTGGCGGTGGCGGGTTGGGCGCTGGTCTTCAAGACCGGCGTCGCCAACACCGACGAAGCCGGCATCGTCCTGAGCCTGCCCGAACAGGTTGGCGACTGGCGCGGCGCGGACCTGCTCTTCTGCCCCAACCGGGACTGCGGCGGCCAGTACGTGTCCTTCGAACTCCAGGACCCGACCGTCTGTCCGAAATGCGGCGCCGCCCTCGGCAACATGAACTGGGCCGAGCGCGCGATGCTGCCGGCCGACACCGGCCTCGTCCGCAAGCACTACCTCCGCCCCGGCAACCGCGACGGGCTCCACGCCGCCATCGTCCTCAGCGGCGACGACCGCTCCAGCATCCACCGCCCGCAGGTCTGCATGACGGCCGCCGGCCACGAAATCGTCAAGGAGCGCGTCATCCGCATCCCGCTGCACGGCCGCGAGCAGCCGCTCGATGTCATGGTGTTGGACATGGACTTTGCCTACCACGAACCTGGCGGCGCCCGCGGCGTGGCCCGTTCCTACTACGCCTACTGGTTCGTCGGCAAAAACCGCGAAACCGCGTCCCATTGGCAGCGCATGGCCTGGATGGGCTACGACCGCATCGTCCACGGCGTTTCCCACCGCTGGGCCTACATCGCCCTCTCCGGCGCGCGCGAACCCGGCTCCGACGCCCATCTGCAAACCATCGCCAACTTCGCCAGCCTCCTGCATCCCGCCTTGCTCAAACCCGAATAACATGGCAGTCTCCCGTCCCATGGACCACCCCGCCCGCCAACCCGTTGCCCTCGTCACCGGCGGCGCCAAGCGCGTCGGCCGCGCCACCACGCTCGCGCTCGCCGCCGCCGGGTGCGACGTAATCATCACCTACCGCTCCAGTGATCGCGACGCGCGCGCGACGATCGCGGACGCGCTGCAGCTGGGCGCATCGCCCGCGGCGTGCTCCGCCGTCGCCCTCGACCTCGATGATCCGCGCCACGTCGAGCAGTTCGGCGGCCGTCTCGCCGC
>JAKLIL010000095.1 GCA_022709625.1 Verrucomicrobiota bacterium | reverse complement strand
CGCCAACATCCCAAGCAACGCCACGATTAAATAGAGCGCCACGAACGACAGGATGGACCGCAGAATATCGTCTTCCAAGGGTTTTCGAGCTAGCTTGATGGGAATGGCCGCCTGGGGCTGTATGAAAAGGCGGACTTCCCGGACCATGGCCTTAAACATCACCTGGATGCGGCCGGCCTTGATGCCGCCAGCCGTGGAGCCGGCGCAACCACCCAGCAACATCAGGAAAATCAGCATGGGTTTGAGCACGATCGGCCAGCGTTCATAATCCCCCGTGACAAAGCCCGTCGTGGTCACCAAACTGGCGCAGGTAAAGGATACCTCGCGCAGGGCTGCGCCCCATTCAGCACCGGCCGCGGCCTGCGCCGCGTGGTTGATCCAAGTCCCTCCGGCAACGCAGAGGGCAAAAAAGCCCAAGAAGAACCGGACTTCCCCGTCCTTCCACCAGACGAGCATCTCGCCGCGCAAGACCCGGTAGTGGAGGGAGAAATTGATGCCAGCCAGCAACATGAACACCGTCAGGATTACCTCGATGTAGACACTGTGGTAGGCCGCGATGCTCGCCGTGCGGGTGGAAAAGCCGCCCGTCGCCAAGGCGGCAAAGGAATGGCAAACGGCATCGAACCAATCCATGCCACCCAGGCGCAGCAGGAAGATCAGGACCACGGTCAGGATTATATAGACGCTCCAGAGCATCTTGGCCGTCGAGGCCACGCGCGGCTCGATGCGGTCCTTGGTCGGTCCGGGCATCTCGGCGCGGTAGAGTTGCATGCCCCCCGCCCCGGCGAACGGCAGGATCGCCACCACCAGGATCAGCACGCCCATGCCGCCGATCAGTTGCGTGATTGCGCGCCACAGCAGAATGCCCCGAGGCACGACTTCCAACACCGGAATGACGGAAGCCCCCGTCGTGGTCATGCCGGACACCGTTTCGAACAGGGCCGCGACCGGGGAAGCGATGACGCCGGATAACACGTAGGGAAACGCGCCGGCAATGCCCGCGCACAGCCATCCGAAGGCCACCACGCCGAGCCCGTCCCGCTTGGACAATTCCTTCTGGTTGCGCGTCACGGCCCCCAAAACCAGGGAAACGACCAGCGTGCCCGCCGCGGACCCCGCCAACGACATACCGGCCTGCGACTCGCCATGCAGGAAAGACACCAGCCCGCAGAAGGCCATCAGCAGGGCCATGACCCCCAGCAACCAGGCCACCACATGGAATACCGTCTTGAAATTCATGCCGGCGCCACGGTCATTTTTTCCAAAACGCCGGCACGAAGAGAACCAGCAGGGTGAAAAACTCCAACCGGCCCGCCATCATCATCCCGATCAGCATCAATTGGCCCCCGCCGGGGATCGTCGAATAGTTCATGGTCGGACCGACGGCGGACAGGCCCGGCCCCACCCCGCCGAGACAGGATACAACGGCCGAAATCGCCGTGGCCAGATTCGGTGCGAACCACAGCATCGCCACGGTTCCCGTGGCGGCCACAAGCAGGTAGAGCGTTACGAACGCCAGCACCGGCACCAGCGCGCTGTCGTCCAAGGGCGTTCGGTCCAGCTTCACGGGAATCACCGCCTGGGGCTGCATGAACAGGCGGATTTCGCGCGCAACGGCTTTGAGCGTCATTTGGATGCGGGCGACCTTGATGCCGCCAGCCGTAGAGCCCACGCATCCGCCCATCAGCATCAGGAGCAGCAGCAGAACTTTACTGGCAGCGGGCCAGCCATCGAAATCCGCGGTGCAAAATCCGGTGGTCGTGGCGAGGCTGACGCAGGTGAACGACGTCTGCCGCAACGCTTCCCCCCAGTCGAGGTTTCCCGCGGCCCCATGGAGCCCGACCGTGCAAAACAACGTGGCTGCCGCCAACACACCCAGATAGAATCGGGTACCGGAGTCCCTCCACCAAGGCGAGAATTCCCCGCGCAGGACCCGGTAATGGAGCGCGAAGTTGAGGCCGCCCAGAAGCATGAACGCCATGAGCACGACTTCGATGTAGGCACTGTGGTAGGCCGCGATGCTGGCCGTCCGGGTGGAGAATCCGCCTGTCGCCAGAGTGGCGCAGGCGTGACATACGCCATCGAACCAGTCCATGCCTCCCAGCCGCAGCAGGAAGACGAGCAGAATGATCAACAGGACATAGATCCCCCAGAGCGTTTTGGCAGTCGCGGCCATGCGCGGCTCAATGCGGTCTTTGGTCGGGCCGGCCATCTCCGCCCGGAACAACTGCATGCTCCCCGCCCCGACGAACGGCAGGATCGCCACCACCAGCACCAAAATCCCCATGCCGCCGATGAAATGCGTCATGGCGCGCCAGAGTAAAATCCCCTTGGGCACGGTTTCCAAGGCGGGGATGACCGAAGCGCCGGTGGTCGTCATGCCCGACACCGTCTCGAAAACCGCCGCGACAGGCGAAACGATGGCGCCGGAAAGCACATAGGGCACGGCGCCCGCGAGGCTGGCCAACGGCCAGCCGATGGCCACCACGCCCAACCCGTCTCGCCGGGACAACTCCTGATCGTTGCGCGTCAGCGTCCAGAGCGCGGCGGCGACCGCCAGCGTGCCCGCGGCCGCATAAGCCAGCGCGGTCCAGGCCGCCGGCGTCTCTCCATACAGGAACGAAACCAGTCCGCAAACCCCCATCGCGATCGCGACCACGCCCAACAGCCAAGCGATGACATGGAAAACGGGTTTGAAATTCACCGCGGAGCCTTTCAGGCGCCGAAGAAGGATTCCATTTTCACCATGGCTGCCGGCAGGCAAAAAACCACCACGCGGTCGCCGGCGGCCAGCGTCAAGTCGCCGGTGGCTGTTTTCACCTGTCCACCGCGCAGCGCCGTCACGATGATCGCGCCGTCGGGCAAGCGCAGGTCCTTGATCGTTTTGCCCGCCCACTTGTGCTTGGCCGCCAGCTTGAGTTCGACCAATTCGCCCGGCAGGCGCGCCAGGATGGCCGCGGCCTGCACGTTCTTGCCGCGCACGAAATGAAGAATGGAATTGACCATGGCCAGGCGCGGATCGACGATCCGGTCGAGCAGGCGCAGCTGGTTGATGATGCCGATGTATTCCTTCTTGCCCACCTGGGCCGCCGTGAAACGCGCGCCGTACTTCTCCGCCACGAGGCAGCCGATGATGTTGTGCTCGTCGCTGCCCGTCGCCGCGACGTAGGCCATGTCGCTGGCTTCGCCGATGCCCGCGAGGGTTTCCTGGTCCAAGGCATCGCCCTTGATGACCAGCGTGCGGTTGAGCTGGGCCGAGCAGAAGTCGGCGCGCTCCTCGTCCTGCTCGATCAGCACGATTAGCATGCGCGTGTGTTCCAGCATCCGGGCCAGCTGGAGTCCCAGCTCCCCGCCGCCCGCGATCACCACCCGCTGGAAGCGCTTGTATTCCGGCCAGGCCCATTGCATGAAATCGGCGATCGCGTCCGGCTCGCCCGCGAAGTACACATCGTCACCCACCAGAAAGGTCGTTTCGCCGTGCGGGGTCATCACCTGGTCGCCCCGCACCACGGCCGTAAAACGGATCTTCTGGAGCCAATCCTTGCCCGCGAACCGGTTGAGCGAAGTACCCAGCAGCGGGCTGTCCATGTGGATGGACATGCCCACCACCATGACCCGCTCGTCGAGGAGGTCGGCGACTTCGATGGATCCCGGCAGGCGCAGCACGTTGTACAGGTCCCGGGCGTATTCGTCGTATTGGTTGACCAGCAAGTCGACGCCCAGTTGGCTGAAATCGATGTGGCGGCTCGACAGGAAGGCCGAGGAAGAAACTCGGGCCACGGTACGCTTAACCCCCCGGGCCCGCGCAAAAATGCAGGCCAGAATATTCGTGTCGTCGCGGTCCGTGACCGCCACCACCATATCCGCCCGTTCGAGATCGGCTTCCTCCAGCACGCCGGGATTGGCCCCGTCTCCCTGGATGGTCAGGAGATCCAGATGGGCATTGAGTTCCGCCAAGGCTTCCGCCGAAGGGTCAATGACAACCACGTCGTGGGAATCCGCGCAGAATTTATCCGCCAAATGTCCGCCGGTTTGTCCGCCGCCAATGATCAGAATGCGCATGGGTTCAACCGCTTTCCTTAACCGGCGCCAAGTATCGCCCATCCCCTATCCTTTCGCAAGGGGGAACCCGCCACGGGATTCCCAGCGGTCCATGTCGGGGTGATTGAGCGGGGTTGCCGCAACTCGCATGCCCCCCCCAGGGCGGATCCATATTTGGCGTCGGGGCCGAGGTCAGCCACGGACCGCGGCCTCCCGGATCCATTCTCATGCGTTGCAGGAATGCGTTCAATGCTTCCCGCAATCCGGACCGCGCCTTGGCCTTGTTTTCCCGCTCCGGGCGTGGCAAGGTGGCCGCCATGTCGATCCCCTTTTGGAAGATGCATGGCGCCGGCAACGACTTCATCCTCGTGGATGACCGTTCCCGGAAGTTTCCCGCGGGGAATGCCGCTTTCATCGCCCGGCTTTGCAATCGCCAGCGGGGCATCGGCTCCGAGGGTTTGCTGTTGCTCCAATCCTCGGACACCGCCGATTTCCGCATGCGGTTCTTCAATCCCGACGGCGGCGAGGCCGACATGTGCGGCAACGGGGCGCGCTGCCTCGCGCGGCTGGCCTACGAACTCGGCGCCGCGCCGGCCAAAATGCGCATTCAGACCGCCGCCGACCTGGTCCGGGCGGAGATCATCCCCGCCGGCGTCCGGCTCTATCTTCCGGAACCCAAGGACTGGCGCCTGCACCTTTCCATGCCGTGGAACGGGGAACAGATCGCACTGCATTTCGTCGATACGGGCGTGCCCCATGCCGTGGCCGTGGTCTCGGACCTAGCCACCGTGAACATTCCCTTGCTGGGAGCCGCCATCCGGCGCCATGCGCTCTTTGCCCCCGCCGGAACCAATGCCGATTTCATCCAAGTCGCGGGTTCCAACGCCATATCCATCCGCACCTACGAACGCGGCGTCGAAGCCGAAACCCTGGCCTGCGGCACCGGAGTCGTTGCCGGAACACTGGTCGCCGTCCGTTTGGGCCTGGTCCAAGCGCCGGTACATGTGGCCACCGCCGGCGGCGACACGTTGGAAGTGGGGCTTTCTCCGCCGACCCTTGCTGGTCCCGCCGAGCATTCTTTCCGGGGCGAGATCGCCTACCGGTAGTAGAATCCGGTCAATTCCTGGGGATCACCCCAGGCAATCCGCTCGTTGGCGATATACTGTCCAACTCGCGACTGCCGGACAAGCGCCAGCAGCCGGTTCAGGTCGACTTCGGACCCTTCGGCGATCAACTGCACCGATCCGTCGTTCAAGTTTTCCACGCCGCCGGTCAAACCCAGTCGATTGGCAATGCCCCGGGCCGTGTAGCGAAAGCCGACGCCTTGCACATCCCCTTCGTAGAGGACCCGGACCTGCCGAACGGGGCCGTTCATGGCCGATTCACCCTGACCATGCGTTCTCCGTGATGTTCTTCAACCGCCAGTTGTCCCGCCGCCACCAAGGGGGCCAAACGCCGTTCGACCGCGGCGAGGTCCGCGCCGGACGACGCCGCCATGGCATCCAACGCAAGCGGATGCCGCGCCAGCAACTCCAGCAGAGCCGCATCCGACATGTCCAACGGCGAGACGCTCCGGCCGGCAAACACCGGAATTTCCGCCTCCGGGGAGAACCAAGTGGCTACGGTGCGCAACCAGGCTTCCGGCACCCGCGGAACTTTCAGTCCCGCGCGCGCAGGCCGGGTCGTCGTATTCAGATGGATTGCATTGGCCTGCAAAGAATTGGCCAGCGCGGCGATGGCCTTGACCTGTGCGGGCGCGTCGTTGAATCCCGGCAACAACATGACTTCGACCCAGAGGAGCCCGGCGAATTCGTTGCGAAACATCCGTTCCCCTTCCAACAGACGGGGAAACATGAGGCCCTCCGCCGGCCGGTGGATGCGCCGGAACGAATCCTCGTCCCACGCGCTCAGCGTCACTTTCACGACATCCGCTTCGGCTGCATCCCGCCGTACCTCCGGCATCCAGAACAAGGAACCATTGCTCAACAGGGCGGTTCGAAAGCTGGACGTGGCTTTGACGTGCCGCAGGACTTCGCCGAACCCCGTGTGCATCGTTGGCTCGCCCGAACCCGAAAGGGTCACGTAGTCCGTTCGGCGTCCCGCGGCATGCCAGCGGTCGAACTCGGCCAGCACCTCCACCGTGGGCACCCATTCCTGGCGGGCCATCGTCAGCTCGGTTGTCCGGCCAATCTGGCAAAAGACGCAGTTTTCGGTGCAAACCTTCACCGGATTCAGATCCACGCCCAGCGACAGACCGAGCCGTCGCGACGGCACCGGACCGAACAAATACCGGTATTTCTCCTCGACCTTCACGCCCCTTACTCTCCCTCCCTCCGGTCCACGTGTCAATTCCCGGACCCGTTGCGAGGATCAGGGCAGGTGTTTCACCCAGATCAGCGCGTTGGTATCGAATCCGACGGCGGCGGCGCGGGCCAGCAGATCCGTCTGCAAGCCCTCCGGCAGTGTGGGTTCGCGAGCCAGCAGCCAGAAATACCTGCGCGAAGAACCGGCGACGAGGGCGTAGCGTTCAGGATCGAGCGCAAAAACATGGTAACCACCGTAGAAAGGTCCGAAAAACGACACTTTAAGGCTTGCGACATTCGTGGGCCCCGTGAAATACGCCCGAGCTTCCGCCGACTGCCACTGCCCTTTGACGGCATCGAAGCCTTGGTTGAAAACGCGCAGCGAACCGTCCGGCTTCAGCGTGTACTCCGCAGTCACTTGCTCCAGTCCCCGCTCGAACGGATGGTCGAGTCGCGCGATCTCGTGCCAGACGCCAAGATAGGAAGAGAGTCGGAAATCGGCCACGGGCCGAATCCCTTCGGGCGGGGCCGGCGGGCTGCAACCCGCCATCGCCAGAACCATCGCCAGCATCAACGCTTTTGTTT
>JAKLIL010000094.1 GCA_022709625.1 Verrucomicrobiota bacterium | reverse complement strand
CCGCGGTTGAGCCGCCGGCGCGCGGATCAGTCGAAATACATGCGGACGTCGAATTCGTCCCCGTAGTAATCGGTGCGGACTTCCATCACCGTCAGCCGGCCGGCCAGGATGTCGGCATCGCCGGCCCAGGAAGCTTCGTTGTCGTCGCTGTCCAACGCGACGCGATGGACGCCCGGAATGAGGTCGTAATAGCGGACCTTGCCCTCCGCAACGCTCTCGGCGGCCAAGCCGTCGATATAGACCCGTACCCGATCGCCCGTGAAATTGGAAACGGCCAGCGCGCCTTGGCCCGCCGGCGGTTCGTGGTCGTACTCCTCCCGCTCGCAGGCCCCCATGCCCAGCAACGTCGCCAGCAGCGGCGCAACCCAAATCCATCGGCATTTTCGCATCGACATCGGTTTCATGGCCTGGCTCCTCGGGAATTCTTGGCGCCAATAGTACTCCGCTTGCCGCACGGCAACAAATCCCAATCTTCACGTTGCGTCCGGCGCCGGTATTCACGGAAGCGTTCCGCTTTTCGCCGACACCCGTTGATAGCCCTCTTGCGCGCCGGGAAAACCCGGGGCTTGCCTCAGCAGCGTGGCGTATTCCGCGCGGGCTTCCGAATAGCGGCCCAGTCCCTCCAGAGCGAGGGCCAGGTTTTTCCGGGCCAGGAAAAACCGCGGCTCGATTCGCAGCGCTTCCCGCAATGGATCCAAAGCCAGATCCGGACGCTTCCGGAGCAGCCACACCCAGCCCACGTTGTTGTGCGCCTTGAAATAGCGGGGTTGGATCCGCAGCGTTTCCCGCAAATGGAACATGGTTTCGTCGTACCGTTTTTGGTCCAGCAGTTGCCTGGCCAGGTTGTAGTGCATGACGTAGTTGTCCGTCGTCACGGCCAAGGCGCGGCGGAAGAGGGCTTCGCTCGATTGCCAGGAGGGCAACTGGTGCCGCGTGGCCAGCCCCAAAGCGACGACCACGGCCGCAGCCGCCAAGCCGGCCAGTACTCGTCCCCGCAACCGCGCCGCGCCCGGCACCGTCCAGACCAGCGCCACCAGCAGGCCCAGCATGGAGACGTACGTGTACCGATCGGCAATGCGGTGCACGCCCACCGGCACAAGGCCGATTACCGGCACCAGCGTACCGAGAAACCAACCCCAGCCCACCGGCAACCAGGGTCGATGGCGCATCCAACGAACGGCTGCCCACGAAACCAGGCCAAGGAGGAGCGCCGCCCCCGCGCTCGCCGGCAAGTTGGGACCGCCCATGGGGGCGGGATACAAAACGCAGAGTCCGCGCGGCCAGAAAAACAGGCGGAGATAATCCACGTAGTAGATCGGCAACCACGCGATGCGGGCCGGCCAGGGCAGACTGGGCCCCATTTCCGTGGCCCCGGCCATGGTTTGCGCCCTCAGCGTTGTTAGGACAAATACGGCCGTCAGGACGAACAACGGCAGCTTTTCCGCCAGCCGCGTTCGCCAAGTCGCCCAGACGCCGCGCCCGAATCCCGGTGCCCGGCGCAACGGCCAGAAATCGAGCAGCAGAAGCGTGAATGGAAGCGTGATGGCCATGGGCTTGGCCAACAAGGCCAGCGCCATGCCCCCGGCCACCGCCAGAAAACGGACAAACGTGGGCCGGCGGACATAGGCGGCGTATCCGCCCACTGTGGCCAGCCAGAAAAACATGCACAACAGGTTTTTGCGCTCCGCGATCCAAGCCACGGAATCGACGTTCAACGGATGCACGGCCCACAGGGCGGCTACGGCCAACGGGCGCCAGAATCCCGATGCAAGCCGGCGAAGCAGCCCGAACAGCAGCACGACGTTGGCGGCGTGCCAACAAACGCTTTGGAAATGGTGCCCCGCCGAATTCGCGCCGAACAACTCGGCGTCGAGCATGTGCGACCACATGGCCAGCGGATGCCAGTTGCCGCACACCACCTCGCGCAGGGACAGGCGCAAGCCTTGCCAGGAAAGCCCGGCTTGAACCCAGGCGTTCTGCGATACGTACACCGGGTCGTCGTAGTCGACGAATCCGTGGTTCAGCACCGGCCAATACAGCAGGAAAACCAGCAGGAACAAGACGCCGGCAGCCAAAACGTCTTTTCCGGACGGAATCCACCACGGGGCGGCAACGCCTCCGGCAGGGGCTGGGTTCGGCGCGTTCACGATGGGCAGTTTGCCAAGTGGAATGCGGGGGAACAAGCCTGCGGGCAGAGGTGCAACAACCCGTCAGTTCGTGGGACCGGCTTCTCCCCCGACGGGCGTGAGCGTTACGCTCAACGCTTCGCGGTTGCCCGCGGACAGGACCCGGCGAAACCCATTCAGGAAATACAAGCCGGCTTGCCCGCCGTCGCCTTCGGGATAGACGACGGCCGTGAGATAATACGCTTTGCGCGCGGCGGTTTGGCCGCGGCACGGGAAGCGCAATACCGTCTCCTCCCCCGGCCGATGCGACACGCCCGCCAGCGTGATTTGGCAAATTTCGCTCGCCGCGCTGTCCGCTTGCCGGGGGTTGAATTCATAAAGCCGCGCCACCAGCGTACCGTTCGCCACCGCCGGCCCGTTGGTCGGCAATACGCAGGTCAAGTCGACCGTCAGTTCCTCCATGGCCGCCGGCGGAGGCTCCGGATTCGCCGCAACCAGCTCCATGTCGGCCCAAACATGCCCCGCCCAGACGGCGAGACAACCCAATGTTGCGATTGCACGATTCATCTTCCACTCCGAATGTAGCGGCGATTGAAACCGAAAGGTCGCGACCCGTCAATGGAAACGCCCACGGGAACCGCGCCGATTCACGCGACCGGCGTCCGCAGGGCGATTTGCAGGCACATCAACGCCCAGAAGCAGCCCAGCAGGGCCGACATGGGCAATTGCAGATCCGTCGGCATACTGTAGAGGATCATTACGCCGGGCGCCCAAAATGTCCAACCCGGCACTTGGTTCGGCAGCACGATGCGCCGGTACCAGCCCGGACCGAGCTGCCGCCAAGTTGCGCGCCACGAGTAGTCGTGGTCTTGCCACAAATGGGCGATGGCCACCAGCGGCGAGGCGTAAAAGGGCGAATAGACGAGCATGTCCGTGGCCGTCTTGAGCAATACGACGTTCCAATGCGCCTCGGCGCCCCACAGGTGCGCCTGCAAGTTGTAGAACACATGCGTATTCGCGCCCATGAACGCCCACCAGGCCATGCCGAACAGCGCGGCCGCACCGGGCCGCCGCAGGCGCAAGCCCGGCACCAGCGCGCAAAACGCGGCCGGCACCAGGCCGTTGAAAACCAGTCGCGTGAGCATCGTGAAGCCGATGCCGAAGCGGTCCTGCCAATCCGCCACGTGTTGCAACAACGCATGGAAGCCGGGCGATCGGTAGTAGGCCACGACCACGGCGACCGCCACCGCCTGCAGGACCAGTCCCGGCACCAGGTTGGCCCGCGCCGCCCTTACGCCGATCTGCCACGGTGTGGCGTCCCGCGCCATTTTTCCATTGGGTGGAAAAGGGGGTTCCATTGCGTGGAACAAGCTAGGCGCGGCGCGCGCGGAGAAAGAAATCGCCGGGTTCGTCGACGACCTCGACCACTTGCCAGCCCTCGGCCCGCAAACGGCGCGCGAGTTCCGGTCCCGCCGGCATCCGGTCGGTCCGCACCCCCTCGCGGCGGGCATGCACGGCGTTGAGTTCCGCGCTGCTTTCGACGTTGGCAATGACCAGTTCCCCGCCCGGTGCCAGCCAGCGCGCGCAGCGGCGCAGGAATTCGCCGGCATCCTCCAAATGGGGATAGCAACGAAAACACAGCACCACGTCCCAGGCCCCGGCATCGAGTTCGGCCTCTTCCGCCTTCCCGTGCAGAGTGCGCACGTGGGTGTGTCCCGCAATGGCTTTCCCGCAGCGCGCCGCCATGCCTGCGCAGGCGTCGAGCGCCAGCACATGGCCGCTGGCTCCGACCCATTCCGCCAGCCGTGCCGTCAACGGGCCGGCGCCGCAGCCGGGTTCGAACACGCGTTTGCCGCGCAGATCGCCCAAGCGGCGACGCAACCGCTCGATGCGAGGCTCGTGCTCCGGCTTGAATCCCAAGGGATTTTCTTGGCCGGCGAGTTCCGTGAAATAGGCGGTGCGGTCCATGTCGGCCCGGGACTATGGCGCGGCCGGAATGCCCGCACAAGCCAAAAGCGGCTGGTCCCGATTTTGGGATTGCGCCGGAGCGGCGCCAGGCGAAAACTCCATGGCATGAAGATCGGGTTGCTCTCCGACACGCATAACCATGAACGCGAGACCCGGAAAGCCCTTGCCTTGCTCCGGAAACAGGGCGTCCAGCATCTCGTCCATTGCGGCGATGCCGGGGAAGCCGTCGTCGATTTGCTGGCGGCGGCCTTTCTGGAACACGGCCTCCGGTCCCACGTGGCCATCGGCAATTGCGACCGGCTGCAGGCGCAAGACATGCCTTTCGCGCCGGCGCCCGCCGGCGTGGAGCGCGCGGAGGCGCCGGAGTTCGTCTTGGCCGGCAAACGTTGCATCGTCCTGCATGGAGACGATGCCAGCCGTTTGGACCAGGCGTCCAGTTCGGGCGAATTCGACTATGTGTTCACTGGCCACACGCACGCCCGCGCCGACATGCGCATCGGCAAAACCCGCATTTTGAATCCCGGTTCGCCCGTGCGCCCGCGCAGCGGCCCGCCAACCGTCGCGGTGCTCGATCTCGCCACGGACACGGCCAGTTGGCTCGAGGTCTGAGGCCCGATTTTTCTCGCCAGTCCAACGGGCCTTTGCGCATGATGCCGCCCAATGACTAATTCCAACGACCTGGCGCGCCGCGTGGCTGCGCTGCTCTCCGCTCCCCGCTACCGTCCCCTCCCCGAACGCGAACTGACCAAGGCGCTTCATCTGGATCCCGGCCGGCGCGGAGAACTGCGCGCGGCGCTCCGCGACCTCCAGCGCCACGGACAAGCCGCGGCGCTGGGCGGCGGCCGCTGGGGCCCCGCGACCCGCCAAGCCGCGCCCTTGACGGGCACCTTCGCCGTGCGGCCGAACGGTTCCGGTTGGCTCCTGCCGGACGGCCCGCGCCGCCCGCCGCTCTGGGTCGATCCCGCCAGCGCGGTCGCCGCCTTGGACGGCGATCGCATCGAAGCGGCCCTGCTGTCCTCCGATCGGTCGCCCCGCCTGCTGGGCCTCCGGCCCGACACCCAAGCCGTGCGCCTCGTCCGCATTCTGGAACGCAAGCGCCAATGGGTGGTCGGGATCCTCAAATCCACCGCCCGCCAACCCTATCTGGCGCCCCGCGATCCGCTCTTGCCCGCCCAGATTCGGCTGACCGATCCGCTCGCCGCCGTGAAGGACCGTCTCGGGCATTTGGTGGTCGCGCGCATCGTCGAGGATTCCCTTCCGGCGAACCGCCCGGTCCACGCCCGCTTTTCCGAAGACTTGGGCGACCCGGCCAGCGTCGCCAACGACATTCCCGCCCTGCTGCTGGACCGCGGACTCGTGGAGGCCTTTCCCGACGCGGTGACGCAGGCCGCCCGGCGCGCCCGCACGCCCGGCGCGGATCTTCGCGGCCGCGTGGATCTGCGCGACCAGTTGATCGTGGCCATCGACCCGGCCACGGCGCACGACCACGACGACGCGGTTTCCATCGCGCCGCTGCCCGGCGGCCGCTGGAAACTCGGCGTCCACATCGCCGACGTCGCGGCCTACGTCGAACCCGGCTCCGCCATCGACCGCGAAGCCCTCCGCCGCGGCAACAGCACCTATCTGGTGGACCGCGTCGTGCGCATGCTGCCGGACGATCTGACCGTGCGGACCTGCAGCCTCCGCCCCGGCGAGGACCATCTGGCGCACACCGTCGAAATCGACTACGACGCCCACGGCCACATGCTGGAAACCCGCACGTTCCGGTCGGTCATCCGTTCGCGGGCGACCCTGTCCTACGACCAGGTCCAAGCCTTCTTCGACACGGACCGCCTGGCCGGCGGCACGCCGGAAATCCAAACCGCCCTGCGCCACTTGCGCGCGTTGGCCAAGACGATCCGGGACGCGCGCTTCCGCCACGGCGCGCTGGATTTTTCCCTGCCGGAAGTGCAATGCCGGCTGGATGCCGCGGGCCAGCCCCTCGGATTTTCCAAGCGCGGCGCCGGCGAAGCCTACAACCTGATCGAGGAATGCATGCTGGCCGCCAACCAGGCCGTCGCGCGGAAAGTGCACGACGCGCGCGTCCCGGGCATCTATCGGGTCCACGACGAGCCATCCGACGACCAGTGGGCGCGCATGGCCGCCGAATTGCACGCCCTGGGGCAGCGGACGCCGCCCACGGACGTCCGGCAGCTCAACCGCATCGCCCGCGCCGTGGCCGGAAAACCGGAGCAGTACATGGTCACGCTGACGCTGCTGCGCAACATGAACCGCGCCGTCTACGCCGCCGAATGCCGCCCCCATTTCGGGCTCGGATTCGCGCACTACGCCCACTTCACTTCGCCGATCCGGCGCTATCCCGACCTCGTCCTGCACCGCATCCTGAACGCCCTCGAGGAAGGCCGCAAAACGCCCGTCTATTCCGCCGCCGAAATCGACCGGCTGGCGTTCCACTGCTCGGCCACCGAACGCGAATCGGCCGAGCTGGAAAACCGGTCGCTCCAGATCAAGCGCATTCGCTACTACGCCGCGCGGCTGGCACAGGGCCAAACCGGCCCGTTCCGCGGCACGATCGTGTCCTTGAATCCCAAAGGACTCGTCGTCGAGCTGGAAGAATCCCTCCTGCAGGGCATGCTGCCGTATCGCGCGTTGGGACCGGACCGCTGTTCGCTCGCCCCCGACGGCTATTCCGCCGCGACCCGGTCGGGAAAAACCTTCCGCCTCGGCCAGGCGCTCGCGGTTGGCCTCGCCGCCGTCGACGAGCGGCTCCAGCGGGTGGACTTCCGTTTGCCCTGCGCGGCGGGCCGCGCGCCGGGCGTCGCCGACAAAACCGTGCGACAAAAAAG
>JAKLIL010000093.1 GCA_022709625.1 Verrucomicrobiota bacterium | reverse complement strand
CTCCGCCAGCTTCACCGCCGCCGGCGCCAGGTCCGTCAGCGGCACCAGCGTGGACGTGTTGATGATGCACGCGTCCATGCCCGCTTTGATGCAGCGGTCCAGGAACACGGTGTTGAGCACCTTGCGCGCGGGCGGCTTCAGGCCGAACGACACGTTGGACAACCCCAGGATCGTCCGCACGCCCGGGAATTCCCGCTTGATGCGCCGGATGGCCGCGATCGTCTCCTTGGCCGCGTCGCGCAGCGCGCCGTCGCCGCTGCAGACCGTGAACGTCAGCGCGTCGATCAGCAGGTCGCCCCGCCGCAGCCCGCGCTGTTCGCAAAATTCGATCAGGCGCCGGGCGATTTCGACCTTGCGGTCCGCCGTCATGGCCATGCCGGTCTCGTCGATCGTCAGCGCCACCAGCCCCGCTCCGAATTGCTTGGCCAGCGCCACGAGTTTCTCGGCCTTCTCCTCGCCGGACTCGAAATTGATCGAATTGACGAGCATGCGGCCGCCGTAGAGCTTCAGCGCGGCCTCGACGACGTCGAGCTGCGTGCTGTCCACCATCAGCGGCAGGCGGCACTCGCGCGCCGCGCGCGCCACCAGCGCCGTCATGTCGGCGATTTCGTTGCGGCCCGCATAGGCCACGCTCAGGTCCAGCACGTGCGCCACGCCCTCGTCCTGTTCCGTCAGCAGGTCGAACGCGACATCGAGCCGTTCCGCCAGCAGCGCCTCGCGGAATTTTTTCGAACCCGTGGCGTTCGCTCGCTCGCCCACGTAGAGCGGCGCGGGCTCCTGCGTCAGGTCCACCGGCGCGAACAGGCTTGCCACCTGGTCCGGCGGCCGCGCGTCGCGCGGCGCCGGCGCGGGCGCCGCGCCCAGCGCCTTCCGCAGCGCGCGGATGTGGTCCGGCGTCGTGCCGCAGCAGCCGCCCGCGACATTCAGGCCGACGGCCTGCGCGATCGGCGCGAACACCCGCGCGAACGCCTCCGGCCCGAGCGGATAGTTCACCTGCCCGTTCACCAAGGTCGGCAACCCCGCGTTCGGCATGCACCCGATGCCGCCGCGCCAGAGTTTCGCGATGGCCTCCAGATGGCGTTGCATCGCCTCCGGCCCCGTCGCGCAGTTCATTCCCAGCACGTCGATCGGATACGGCTCCAGCGCCGCCATCACCGCCCAGATGGACGACCCCACCAGCAGCGTCCCCGTCGTTTCCACCGTCACCGACACGTAGATCAGCTTGTCCGACCGCGGCCCCAGCACCCGCCTCGCCGCCGCGACCGCCGCCTTGATCTGCAGCAGGTCCTGGCACGTCTCGACGATGATCCCGTCCGCGCCGCCTTCGATTAGCCCGCCCATCTGCTCCTGGTAGCCGCCGTAGAGCTCGTCGAACGAAACCTGCCCCAGCGTCGCCAGCCGCGTGCCCGGGCCCACCGAACCCAGCACGAAGCGAGGGCGGCCGTCCTTCGCCGCCGCTTCGTTGGCGGCGCCGCGCGCGATTTGCGCCGCCGCGCGGGAAATCTCCCGCGCCTTGTCCGCCAAGCCGTATTCCCCCAGCGTGACCGGCGAGGATCCAAAGGAATTGGTTTCGACCGCGTCGCTGCCCGCCGCGAAGTATGCCAGATGGATGTCGCGAATGATTTCGGGCGCCGAGAGATTCAGCCACTCGTTGCAGCCCTCGTAGGCGCCCCACGCCGCCGCCCCGAGATTGCGCCCCTGGATCTGGGTGCCCATCGCCCCGTCGGCCAGAAGCAGGTGTTTCTTCAAAAATTCCTTGATGGCCATGCTTCGTCGCCTTTCCGTTCGATCGGAAGGCCCAATCTACACGCCCCGTCCGCCCGCCTCAACGCGAAAGAACGCCTTATGCCAAAGGCAACCGCCGTTACCGTGTCGCATTGCGGCCGGATTGCGGCTGGCCGCGGCGTGGCCGGGGCTCCGTTTCAGGTAACCGCCTCGTGCTCCGCCGCGATGAACCCGTATTCCGGCAGTTGCGGCAGCAGCTTGGCTTTCAGCGCGGCATGCTTCTCCTTGACGGCCGCCAAGAGATCGTCGCCGAGATTCTGGTCGGCCAGCGCGCTGCGGATCTGCCACCAACCCGCGTCCCACGTGGAAATCTTGAACTTGGGCGTGTCCAGCTTGTTCAGGTTGGCGAAATAGAACTCGTACACCGTCCGGCCCGCTTCCAGCACCGCCGCCGCCCCGGCCGACAGCTTGCGGCCATCCAGCCAGCGCGCCATAAAACGATCATCGCCCGCCGCCAGCGTGGCCGCGATGTCGCTGTCCGCGATCTTCCACTTCTTTACCTCGGACTTCACGAACGGGAATAAGTGGTTGGTAATCTGATAAACTTCGCCCTCATATTCGACATTGGTCAAGGCAGCCGTCTGATTGCTTCCCGAAAATATGCTCCAGATTACGCAGTCATCGATGAATTCTTGCGCTAATTCCTTGTTTGGGCGCATGAATTGGTCCCTGTCATTGATCCATGTTGCCTGAGGAATACGGCATACGGCATGGATGACCATCGCCTTTTCAAAATTCTCCATTGTCATGGAAAACGCACCCGCATTTACCGCTGGCCCTGAAAGGAAATAGACAAGGTTTTGATTTTGAAAATCGTTGCGACCCGCCATAAGGGAGCCCAAAAACCCGTCGGAAATTCGATCCCTTCGATCCTTATTACCCGACTTCACCGCAATGGCGGAACCGAATGGCGGAAATTTGTGAGTGGCGGCTGGACGATCAACCCATTTGCTTAGGAATTGGTTTTTATGAACGGCGGGTATTTGTTTTATCCCTATCTTCTCAACATCTTCATTGAAAATATCAAGCGCGACGGATTGGTTCTCCAATGACATTTCCTTGGCAAGATTCCAGACTAAGAATCCCACTGGGAATTGAGAAGTCCGGCTTGTTCCTGAAAAATTCACTGAGGAAAACATGAAACCGCGCTCGAAGGCGTAATGGAAAATGGCGTCACGCAATTTTTGATCATTGTTGGCATTGATGTACTTGAGCTTGGAGAACAACCCGAGCCAAGCGGCTTTGCCTCTGAACTCGTGGTGGATGCGGAACAGAAACTGCGCAAACAGTTCGCGCGACACCTCGCCTAGATTGGCGTCGTGCATCTGCCTGCGAACAGCGGTGTCGTTCACGTCTCTTTTGTTATCGCCCTTTGCCATTCCGGCCGAGGCCGTGGCGAACGGCGGATTGATGAGGATGACCCACTTCAATTTCGGGTTTTGCAGGTCATCCCGCAGGCGCGGCGGCAACTTCCACGTCAGGTTGAACCCCAGCGCATTGTCGAGGAAAAGGTTCCCGACGTCGTCGTTCAGATAGTCGTACTGGAAATTTTGGGCCTCGGGAAACAGCCGCTGGCAATGCTCGACGTCTTCCTTGTAGAGGCTGGACAGATAGCAATGCGGCAGCGCATCGGCCGGCAGATGGTATTCCAGGTTGCCGGTCCCGGCCGCCATGTCCCACAGCCGGTACTCGCCCGTCTTCCACCACTCCTTGCCGCAAGTGCGCTCGACGTAGTCCAGCGCCTTGCGGGCAAAGGCCACCGGCGTGAAGAATTCGCCGTGGAACCGCCGCATCGTCTCGTCCGTGAGGCGGTCGATCTTCGCCAGGATGTCCCGGATGACGTCGGGGTTGGAGACCTTTTCGTACAGGCTCCAGAAATACTCGTAGTTCTTCGGTAGGATCTTCTTGGTCCGACCTTCCCCTGCCCCGAAATCGAAGAACACCTTGCCGTCGCTCTTGAACAGGGTGGTCCCGCCCTCGCGGATGTCGCACACGAAGTAGCGCGACGGCTTGAGCCCGTTGCGGACCGAATCGCCGAAATTCTTGTTCCAGAGCTGGAAAACCTCCTCGAAATTGTCCTCCGTGATGAGCTTCTTGTCGCCCAGCGCCAAGGCGGTTTGCGGGTCGAGGATCTCCCGCATCTTGGCGTCGTAGACCTCCGCCTCCTGGGGATCGAGCAGGGCGAAGACGTGCACCTTCGCCAGTTCGGGGTTTTCGTACAGGTCGCCGACCAGCATGGAATCCGGCGAGGATGCCGGCAGGTCCCAGTCGTACCGTTCCTCGGCATCGACGTAGAACTTCTTCCAGAGCCGGGTTTCGGTCAGGAACGCCTCGTTGCGGTCGGCCACGCAGATGTGGGCCGGGATCGGCTTATCGGTCATGCCGTACTTCAGGCGATGGATGTAGTACAGGTTCTGGGCCAGGATTGCCGCCCGCTGCTTGAGCGACCGCAGGTTCTTGTCGAACTTGAACTCGAAAAGGACCTGCTCCGTGTAGAGGTCGATCCGGTCCGAGGTGTCGTAGCGGATGCCGAAGTGGGCCGCATAGGCGCCCTTGACGTCCTCCTCCGTCTTGGTCTTCCCCAGCGCCTCGATCCATTCCGCGAGTCCCGAGAGGGCTCGCTTCGCCGTTTTGCGCTTTGCCATGACCGACACGATATCCGGCTCCCGTCTTCCCGAAAAGCCCAAAACCGCCGGTCAACCAACGCGCTCAACCGCCGCTTTTCTCCGGCCGAAAGCCCGGCGCGCGGTAGCGGCCAAATCTCTTCGTGTAGCTGGCAGCGAAGAACCGGCGCAGCGCCGGTCGGCGCTCAAGCCCGTGCAGCAGGCCGTCCAGCGCCGTCAGTTGGAGGACCGTCAGCGCGGCGAAGGCCGCCGAGGTCGTCACCAAGGCCAACGAAAGCCGCTCGCGCCATTCAGCCATGGCCCACAACCACCCGACCGTCAGCGCCAGATTCACGCCCAGATGGATCGCCAACCGCGCAATCGAGATCTGGATGGCCCGGGCCGGGCACAGATTGATGCAGCGGTAGCAGCCCGCGCAACCCGCGTTCCAGCGCGGCCGGGCCAGCGTCCCCTCCAGCCGAATCGCCCGGACAGGGCAGTACGCCACGCACTGCCCGCAGGACGTGCAGGCCTCGTCAGCAATGAAAAACTTGCCCATGAACCGGCGACCCAAGGTTCGGAACAGCATGGCCATGGGCCACGACCACAGTACCTGGAAAAAGGTGCAACGCTGAACCGCCGGCGCACCCGATAGCAATCGATCCGCGAACTGCGTCACTTGGGCGTCGCCCTTCGCCAAGGCCGCGGCCAGTTCGGTTCCCGCCGGCGGATTCACCGCCAGCGTCCAACTGTCGGGATAGACCGCTTCCCCGCTGCAACCGACCCGATAGCCCCGGCGGCGCAGAATCCGCGCCGCTTCGCCGACACCCTGGGCGCCGAAGCCGCCGCAGGTGGCCAAAATCGCAGCTTGGGCGCCCTTGGCGCGCGGCAGCCGCCGCGCATGGTTCAGGACAAAATGCGGCGCCGCCCACGACCAGATCGGAAACGCCAGCACGGTCAAGTCCGGGATTTCCGCCGGCGGTTGGCCATTGGCCGCAATAGCGACGCGCGAGACGACGTAGCCTGTCGCCGCCAGCTTTGCGGCAACCGCCTCCGCGGCGCGCGCGGTGTTGCCCGAGGCGGAAAACCAATGGATGACCGCGTCCACGCTTCGCTCCACCCTACAGTTCGAACGTATCGACGGGACACTCCGGCAGCGAATGCAGGAACACCCGCCCGTACCATTTGGTCAGCAGCCGCGAGTCCAGTACGACGACGATGCCTTCGTCCGTCTGCGAGCGCAGGAGGCGGCCAAAACCTTGGCGGAACTTCAGTACCGCCTCGGGCAGGGAATATTCCCGGAACGGATCGCCGCCTCGTTCTTTGATGCGCTGTAGGCGCGCGGCCACGACGGGATGGTCCGGAACGGCGAACGGCAGCCGGGTCAGGATCACGTTGCTCAGCGCCGCGCCGCGCACGTCCACGCCCATCCAGAAACTGTCGAGGCCGAACAGCACGTAGCCCTCGTCCCGGCGAAAAGTATCCAGCATGGCGCGGCGGGCCAACCCCGCGCCCTGGGCCAGCAGCGTGAGTCCCGCCTCTTCCAGCGGCCCGCGCAGGGCTTGGGCCGTACGCTTGAGCAATTCGTCGCTCGTGAACAGCGCAAAAGCGCGGCCGCGGGTTTTGAGGGACCAGCGCAGCACGCCCTTCGCCACCGCGTCGGCATAGGCTTCCTTGTCCTTCGGGTCCGGCGCATTGGTCGCCACGTGGAGGCGCATCTGCCGCGCGTGGTCGAACGGCGATCCAAGGCAAAGCATCTCGCACTCCGCCCCCGCCCCCAGCCGATCGCGGAAATATTCCAGCCGGCCCCCGACCGCCAACGTCGCGCTCGTCAGCACCACGGTGGGAATCTGGCCGAACAGCATGCCGCCCAGCAACGGCGCGACCTCGATTGGCGCGGAATGGAGCACGGGTTGGCGGCGCTTGCCTTCCCGTTCGATCCAGTACACGTGTTCCGGCAATTCCTGGCCCAGGAACGCCGCCAGCATCTTGCCCATCGCGATGCCCAATCCGCGCAGATGCCGCAACTCCGCGCGCGATTCCTCGTCCTGGTCTTCCAATTCCTCGATCAGGGTCGCCAGGCGTCCCGAAAGCTCCTGCAGCAGGTCGGGCACTGCCGACTCTACGGCCATGGGGCCGGAAACCGTCTTCACGCCGTCGCGGGCGCCAAGGCCCGCCGTCCGGGCCACTTCGAGGAACAAATCCGCCACCGCGTCCCACAGGCGCGCGACGGTCTGCGCCGCCGGCCCCGCGCGCAAATAGCCCAAAAGGCCCTTGCTGGTGTCGGGCGTATACAGCCGCCGCAGCCAATGTTCGAAGCCGTGCGGCGAAAGCCGGATCCCGAGGTGTTCGCTGGCCGTATCCTCGACGACGTGCGCCTCGTCCAGGACCGCCGCCGCCACGTCGGGCAGAAACCCGGCGCCCTCGCTCCGCAACGCCAGATCGGAGAAGAGCAGATGGTGGTTGGCGACCAGCAAATCCGCATCGTGCATCTGCGCCCGGGCCCGCTGGAGGAAACACCGCTTGCGCAGGGGGCATTTCCCGCCCAGGCAATTGCCATGCTCCGCGCATACCGCGCTCCACGCCTCGGCCGACG
>JAKLIL010000092.1 GCA_022709625.1 Verrucomicrobiota bacterium | reverse complement strand
GCGGCGGCGTGGCAGTTCCGGACCGAAGCGCAGCGGCAACGTTACCTGAACGATGAGCGGAACCGGCCGGTGGGGGTCTGGTTCCATCTGGATGGACGCAGCAAGGACAACCGATGAGCGACGAACCGAAACCCGAAGCCGGCGGCGAGGCCGCGGGCGACAGTCTCCCGGCGGCGGCCGCGCCCCAGAACGCCCCCGACCGCATCGAACGCATCAACATCGAGGAGGAAATGCAGCGGGCCTACATCGACTACTCGATGTCGGTCATCGTCGGCCGCGCCCTGCCGGACGCGCGCGACGGGCTCAAGCCGGGCAACCGGCGCATCCTCTTCGCCATGCGCGAGGGCAACTACGTCCATAACCGGGCCTACGTCAAATGCGCGCGCGTGGTCGGCGACGTCATCGGCAAATACCATCCCCACGGCGACGCCGCGGTCTACGACACGCTGGTGCGCATGGCGCAGGATTTCTCGACGCGCTATCTGCTCATCGACGGCCAAGGCAACTTCGGCAGCATCGACGGCGATCCCGCCGCGGCCTACCGCTACACGGAGTGCCGGCTGAAGAAAGCGGCGGAGGAATTGCTGGCGGACATCGACAAAGACACCGTCGAGATGCAGCCGAACTACGACGAGAAGCTGCTGGAACCGAAAGTGCTGCCCGCGCGCATCCCGAACCTGCTGGTCAACGGTTCGACGGGCATCGCCGTCGGCATGGCGACGAACATTCCGCCGCACAACCTCGGCGAGATCGTCGACGGCACGGTCCACCTGATCGACCATCCCGACGCCACGGTGGCGAAGCTCATGCGGTTCGTCAAGGGGCCCGACTTTCCCACCGGCGGCACGCTGTGCGGGCTGGGGCCCATCCGGGAAATGTACGAAACCGGCCGCGGCCACCTGCGGTTGCGCGGCAAGGCGGCCGTGGAAGCGTGGAAGAACGACCGCGAACGGATCATCGTCACCGAAATCCCCTACGCCGTGAACAAGGCGGTCCTGATCGAGAAGATCGCCGAACTGGTCCACGAGAAGAAGCTCGAGGACATCAGCGACCTGCGCGACGAATCCGACAAGGACGGCATCCGCGTGGTGGTCGAGCTCAAGCGCGGTGCGATCGGCCAGGTGGTGCTCAACAACCTCTTCAAGCAGACGCAGCTCGGCGGCACCTTCGGCGCGATCCTGCTGGCGATCGACCACGGCCGGCCCCGGGTGATGAACCTCCGCGACCTGCTCCAGTGCTTCATCGACCACCGCTTCGAGGTGCTGACGCGCCGCGCCAGGTTCGAGCTGCGCGAGGCGGAAGCCCGCGCCCACGTCCTCGACGGCCTGCTCAAGGCGCTGGACAACCTCGACGAAGTGGTGCGCCTCATCCGCGCCGCCCGCAACCGCGACGAAGCGAAAGTCCAGTTGATCGGCCGGTTCGGGTTTTCCGAAATCCAGGCCAACGCCATCCTCGACATGCGCCTCTACCAGCTCACCGGACTGGAACGCGACAAGATCGAGGCGGAATACCAGTCCATCCAGGAGCGCATCGCCTATCTCAAGGACTTGCTGGCCGACGACGCCAAGCTCTACGGCGCCATGAAAGACGACCTGCTGGCCATCCGCAAGGACTATGCCGACGCGCGCCGCACGGACGTTGTCGCCGACGAGGGCGAAATCGACCTCAAGGACCTCGTGGCCGACGAGGATTGCGTGATTTCGCTTTCGCACGCCGGCTACGTCAAGCGCACGCCCACCAGCGTCTACCGCGAGCAAAAGCGCGGCGGCAAGGGCGTGGTCGGCATGGACACGAAGGACGAGGACTACGTCGAGCACGTGTTCAACTGCTCCGCCCACGACTGGATGCTGTTCTTCACCGAACAGGGGCGCATGTATTTCAAGATGGCCTACGAAATCCCCGAAGGCGCCCGCGATTCGCGCGGCAAGGCCCTCGTCAACCTGCTCGAAATCGGCGGGACCGAGAAAATCGCCGCCATCATCCCCGTCCGCGGATTCGATTCGGGCCGGTTCCTGTTTTTCGCGACGGAAAGGGGCACGGTCAAGAAAACCGCGCTGGACGCCTACAGGAATGTGCGGTCGTCGGGCCTTATCGCCATCAACGTCGAGGACGGCGACCGGCTCATCGGCGTGGAATTGACCGCGGGCCAGGACGACATCCTGCTGGTGACGCGCCAGGGGCAGGGCATCCGCTTCGCCGAAAGCGATGTCCGGCCCATGGGCCGCGCCACGGGCGGCGTCCGCGGCATTGTCCTCGAGCCCGGGGACGCCGTCGAAGGCGTCGAGGTGGTGCACGAGGACGCCATGCTGCTCACCGTGACCGAAAACGGCTTCGGCAAGCGCACGCCGTTCTCCGAATACCGCGTGCAGCGCCGCGGCGGCAAGGGCCTCATCGCCAACGACCTCACCGGCAAAACGGGCGACCTCGTTACGGCCTTGAGCGTGCACGCCACCGATGCGATCATGATCGTGACGAAGAACGGCACGATGATCCGCATGCCGGTGGACGGCGTCCGGATCACCGGCCGCTCGGCCCAAGGCGTGAAACTGATCGATCTGGACGAGGCAGACGTGGTCATGAGCGCGACGCCGGTGGAACCCGAGGACGAGAACGCGGCGCCGGCCGCCGGCCCGCCCGACAAGGAGAACCCATGAAGACATTGGCTTGGTGGGCCGCGATCCTGGCGCTGGGCGCCGGAACCGCCGCCGCTTCGATGAACGTGGAAGAGGATCCCAGCGGCGAAACCGCCCTGCTGACGTGGCGCCATCCGGTGCCCTGGCAGGTGGGCACCGTGTACTCGCATCTCGTGCGGACGGTCGCGTTCGCCGAGGGGGAACGCGAACTGCGCGGCGAAAGCGTGGATGTCGCGATCGGCGTTTCCCCTTGGGCGTGGCTGCTGCTCTACGGCCAGGCGGGCGCCTTGTTCGAAGGCCGGCTGCGCGGCGCGGTGGACGGCGAGTTCGATCCCGGCGCCGACGGCCTGCTGGGCGCGCGCCTCAACCTGTGGCAAATCTACCGGGGCGTGGACAAGACCTCGTGGCGTTTCACCGTCCAGTTGGCGGGCCAGTACGCCTATCGCACCGGCGCGGACAACGGGGCGGGAACCCTGGCGTGGGGCGAAACGCTCGTCATGCTGCCGGTCAACTACCACCTGACCTTCGCCCGCGTGATCCGCAACGTCTACATGGGGGAATTCCAAAGCCTCGGCCTCTACGCGGGCCCCGCGTATTCCCGGCTGGACGGCACCTGGGAACTCGGCGACGTCGAGCGGGATTTCGAAGAAACCCGCGCCGTCGGCATTGTCGGCGGAGCCGATTTGTGGCTTCTGGAAAATCTTTCGTTCGGGGTCCGCGCCGATTGGTTCGACGACCTCTCGCTCCAACTGGCCGTGCGCTATCGCTTCTAGCGGGTTCCCCGGCATGAGCGCCCGCCTACTCGATGGAAAAAGCCTCGCCGCCGCCCTGCGCGCGGAAGTCGCCGCCGACGTGGCGGCCCTGCGGGCCGCGACCGGACGCGTGCCCGGCTTGGCCGTGGTGCTGGTCGGCGCCGATCCCGCTTCGCGCTCGTACGTGACGGGCAAGGAGAAGGCGTGCGCCGCGGCCGGCATCTATTCCCGGGAAATCCCCTTGCCGGCGGCCACTGGCCGGGCGGAAATCCTGGCGGCCGTGCGCGCGCTCAACGCCGACGACGCCGTCGACGGCATTCTGGTCCAGCTGCCGCTGCCCGATCCGTCCAGCGAACGGGACGTCATCGAGGCCATCGATCCAGCCAAGGACGTGGACGGATTCCATCCGACGAACGTCGGCCGTTTGGTACTGGGTCTGCCGGCGTTCGTGCCCTGCACGCCCAACGGCGTGCTGGAAATCCTGCGCCGCGCGGGCGTGCCGCTGGCCGGCGCGGAGGTCGTCGTGGTCGGCCGCAGCCAAATCGTGGGCCGGCCCCTGTCGATTCTGCTGTCGCAGAAGGGCGTGGATGCCACCGTGACCCTGTGCCATACGCGGACCCGGGAGCTGGCGCGCCACACGCGCGCCGCCGATGTCGTCGTCGTGGCCGCGGGCCGCCCGCACACCTTGACGGCCGGCATGGTGAAGCCCGGCGCCGTCGTGATCGACGTGGGCGTGAACCGCGTGCCGGATCCCGGTAAGGCGTCCGGCTACCGCCTCGTCGGCGACGTCGATTTCGAGCCCGTCGCCGCCACGGCGGCGGCCATCACCCCGGTGCCCGGCGGCGTGGGGCCCATGACCGTCGCCATGCTGCTGCGCAACGTCGTGGAGGCCGCGCGCCGGCGGGGGGCCGCGCGGCAATGATCCGCGTGCTGAACCGCTATTTGCTTGGTGATTTTCTCAAGACGTTCGCGATCGCCCTCGCCGTTCTGACGTTCGTGATGTACGTGGGCGCGGTGGTGCAGGCCATCGACTACCTGTCCCGCGGCATCTCGGGCCCCCTGATCCTCAAGATTTTCGCGCTGAACATCCCGTTTACCCTCTCCTTCGTGATCCCGATGAGCGTGCTGACCGCCGTGCTGCTGCATTTCGGCCGCCTGTCGGCCGACGGGGAGATCACGGCCCTGAAGGCCTGCGGCGTGAGCCTGTGGCAGGTCGCCGCGCCGATCCTGTTCTGCGCGGCCCTGCTGTCGGCCTTCTGCTTCTACGTCAACGCCGAACTGGCGCCCCGCAGCCATTTCGCCCGGCGCGAAATGCTCCGCGACCTCGGGGAGGAAGATCCGCTGGCGTTGCTGGAGGAAGGCCAGTTCGTGCGCGATTTTCCCGGCGTCCAAATCTACGTCGGCCGGAAAGCGTCCCGCCGTCTCGAAGACATCACCCTCATCCGCTTTGGCGCCAAGGGCGCCAGCGCCCAGGTGCTGGCCGAATCCGGCGAGGTGAACTTCGATCCGCAGACGCAGATCATGAAACTCCTCCTGCACAACGTGCGCGTGACGGAATACGACGAGAACGAACCCTCCAACCTCGCCAAAGGGCGCGAACTCGCCGCGGAAACCTATCCGGTGACGCTCGATTTGCGCCAAATGCTGCGAAAGCCGAAGATCGTCAAGAAACCCGCCGACATGGTCTATCCGGAACTGCTCGCCGCCATCCGCCATGTCCGCCGGACGTTCCCGGAAATCCAGGAGAAAAACGTGCCGCGGACGCGCGCCAAACTGGCTGTCGAGGGCAACCAGCGCCTGGCGCTGGCCCTGTCGTGCTTTTCCTTCGCCCTGCTGGGCATCCCCCTCGGCATTCGCGCGCACCGCAAGGAATCGACCATCGGCATTGGGATCGCCCTGGTGCTGCTGTTCCTGTTCTACCTGTTCATCATTCTCTCCAACGCCCTTGTGGACCGGCCCGCCTGGCGCCCCGACTTGATCCCGTGGATTCCCGTCGTCGGCAGCCAATTCATCGGCTTCGCGCTGCTCCGGAAAAACCGCTGAGGCCGCGGCGGACTTTTTCGCTTGTCTCGGCCGAACCCGCCCCGTAGTGTGCGGGAATCGGCCATCGACGTGCCTGTAGCTCAATTGGACAGAGCGTTAGCCTCCGGAGCTAAAGGTTGTGGGTTCGACCCCCGCCAGGCACACCACGCCCCCGCTTCCCCGATCCGGCGCGCGTTCTTCCGGAGGAAAGGCGGCGCCTACGGCGCGGCCGGCCCATTGACCCGGAAGATCACTTCCGTCACGATGCCTTCGTAGAATTCACCGGCGACGGTGCTGTCGCCCGGCTGGAAGTCGTAGACGTCGACGAAGTGCGTGCCGGCCGGCACGTTCCAGTCCCGGTTGGCGTTTGCCGCAACGTCCCCGATGTAGGTCCGGTCAAAGGTGACTTTCAGCACGTCGGGCGTCCGGTTGACCACCCGCATGATCGCGGGGCCGTCGAGCGACTGGGCTTCGATGCCTTCGTCGTTGCTTTCGCAAGACGGGCCGCCGAGCGCGCCGGCCGCCAGCAACAGACCTCCCAGCCAGAAGGATTTCCTTCGGTTGGCCTGCTTCGGACTCATGGTCGGTGGCATCGGGCGAACGGGGCGTTGCGTGGGGGATCGGTCTAGTTGGAGGCGGTCTGGCTGCGGTTGCGCGCCACCCGCCGCAATTCCTTCCGCGCCGTCTCCAGAAGGTCCAGCGTGCGCGCCGTCGGCTTCGGCTCCATGGCCGTACCCGTATCCGCCACCATTAGCAGGTCGATGGCGATGCCCAGCAAGGCGCGGGCCGACTTGTACGCCTTCAGATCGATGCTGCGGATCTCGGCGGCCATCCACGACGGGTCGTTGAAATCCTTCAGGCCATCCGTCTTGGCGGCACGGGGGGGCTTTTTCATGCTGGTTCTTCCCGGAGCAAGTGCGCTCCAACATCCAAAATCATCCTACGCCAGGTCCAGCCTCCCGGTCAACCCGCCCGTGGCGCCTTGAAAACGGCTTGAAGTACGCCAGCGGTTCGGCGAATGTGGGGCCTCGGACAACGGAAGGAAACGGCGGATGAAAGGCATCGTGTTGGCGGGCGGAGCGGGGACGCGGCTGTATCCCATTACGCGGGTCGTGAGCAAGCAGCTCCTGCCGGTCTACGACAAACCCATGATCTATTATCCGTTGTCCGTGTTGCTGTTGGCGGGCATCCGCGAAATCCTGATCATCAGCACGCCGGACGACTTGCCGAAATTCCGCGCGTTGCTGGGCGATGGTTCGGCGCTCGGCCTGAAACTCGCCTACGCCGAACAGCCGCGTCCCGAAGGTTTGGCCCAGGCGTTCGTCATCGGCCGCGATTTCGTCGCCGGTTCGCCCGTGGCGCTGGTGCTGGGCGACAACATTTTCCATGGCCAGGGCCTGACCGGCCTCCTGCGGCGCGCGGGCGCCCTGCGGGAGGGGGGCCTGGTTTTCGGCTATTTCGTGAAGGATCCGGAGCGCTACGGGGTGGTGGAATTCGACGCAGCCGGCAAAGTGCTGGGCATCGAGGAAAAACCGGTCAAGCCGAAATCCCACTATGCCGTCCCCGGACTCTATGTCTACGAC
>JAKLIL010000091.1 GCA_022709625.1 Verrucomicrobiota bacterium | reverse complement strand
ACGCCAGCGCCAGCAGCATCGCGAGGCCGAGGAAAACCACGAGCACCGGCTCGAGGAATTCCTCCTCGAAGTAGATTTGGATCCAATAGCCCGCCATCAAAGCGGCGGCCGCCACCGCCGCCGCCCGGCCAATCCACCGTCTTGCCAGTGCATACAGCAACAGCACGTTCAGCAGGCCCAACCCGTGCTGCACGATTCGCGGCACAAAATAGCTTGGCCCGCCCAGACGATAGACCAACGCCAGAAAATACGGATAACCCGGCGGCCGGAAATACGGGCTTTCCGGAATCTTCGGATCGTATTCGAGCCGGCCATGGAGCGTCCAATCGCCGGTCGCCAGCGCCCGCGCCCAGTAGTCGTGGTAGCCCGCGTCCACCGCCGGATAGGCGAAATCGGGATTGCGCCGATTCTCCGCCAGATAGGCCGCCCGGACCAGCAGGCCCGCCAACAACACCAGCGCCAGCGCGGGCAATTCCCATTTCGCCTTCATGGCGCGAGCGTCTCGTGCTCCGCCGGGCGCCAGACCGCCCGCGCCGCTTCGCGGTTGTTCCGGGCCTGGCGATTCTCCGGATCCAATGCCAGCGCCCGGTCGAAGCACGGCGCGGCTTCCGCCGCACGCCCCTGCAAGTACAGTGCGTAGCCGAGATTGTTCCAAGCTTCCGGATTATCGCCGGCCGCCACTGCTTGGCGGAATTCCCGTTCCGCCCCGGCCAAGTCGCCCATCTGGCCCAGGAGGTTGCCCAGATTGATGCGCGCCCGGACGTCGCCGGGATCCGCGGCCAGCGCCTGCCGGAATTGCTCCTGCGCCTCCCCCAGACGGCCTTGCTTGACCAATGCCCATCCCCGATCGAAATGCCAACGACCTACCGGTTCCCGGTAGCCGGTCCAGTTCCAGGCCAGCAATCCATAGAGCGGCAACAGCGCGATCGCGCTTCCCGCCAGATTCCGCCAGGCCCGCGTTCGCAGCCACGCAAGCGCCTGTTCCAGACCCGCCGCGGCGAAAAACAGGATGATCGGCAAAATCGGCACACGGTAGCGGGCGGCCGCAAAGAACGGCCAGACCGAGAGAAAGTAGGCCCCCCCGAACAATCCCATGAAGAGCGCCATGCGCCGGGCGTCGGGCGCGCCGTGCTTGCGGAGGCCCGCCGCACCCAGCAACCCGAGACACAAAAACAGCGGAAAATCCCCCGGCAGCCGGCGCAGGATCCGGGACGTGCGCCGGCCGTGGCTTTCCACCGTGTTGTGCGCCACCTCCGGCAGGCCCCAGAACAACGCCGCTTTTTTCGCCAACAACTCCAATGCGCGGCCCGGATTTTCGCGGGCCCACCGCATCCCGGCCGCGAAGAAATACGCCGAGATTTCGGAATCCTGGAGCGGGCGGCCAACCTGCTCGGCCACCCGGCGGCAAATGCGCGGATAATCGAAGCAGGTGCGATACGGGCCCCAAGCCGGCAACTCGGCCATGCAATAGCCCGTGGCGTCCGGATTGTTGCCGAGGTAGAAATTGATGCCCGCGTTGGACGATACCAGCACACGATCCCGCGCCACGGCCCAATTGCGTCCCGCCCCGGGGGCCACCGCCAGAACCAGACCGACGGTCCAGACGCCCGCGGCGCGCAGCCACGGCCCGCGCCGTTTGAGCACCCAGCCGAACCACGCCAGGCCAGCCGGGTAGCACGCGAGCATGTTCGGCCGCACCACGGCCGCCCCGCCCAGCAGGAGGCCCGCCAGGAACAGCCAACCGGAGCGGCGCCGTTCCAGCCACAGCAGGCTGGCCGCAAGCATCGCCAGCAACAGAACCACGTTCAGGGTCGGATCCAGCAATTCGCCCTCGAAATAGATCAAAATCCAGTATGAGCCCAGCAACGCGGCGTAGAGGTTGCCCGCCAGCCGGCCCGCCAGCCGGGTTCCCAGCCACAAGGCCAAAACCACGCCGAACACGCCCAGAACGTGCTGCGCCACCCGCGGCGCAACGTAGCTGCCGGCGGTCGCGCGATAGACCGCGGACAAAAACCAGACGTAACCCGGCGGCCGGAAATACGGCCGCGTCCGCACCCCGGGGTCATCCATTCCGGGTGGCGGCGTCCACCGGTCGAATGCCAGTCCCCGGGCCCAGTAGTCGTGATAGAGCGCATCGACGTCGGGATAGGCGAAGTCGGGCGCCGCGCGCCTTTCCTGGAGATAAGCCAGTCGCAGCGCCAACGCCCCTGCGGCAATCAACAGTCCGATCCATGCGAACCATCGCCGATTCCGGATTGCCTGCTCGCCTGCCATGGCCTCTTTGCCTAGATAATCGGATAGTATGCCGCCGCCCCGCCCGCCGCGACAACATTGTGCTTCCGTGCCGCCAGTTCCAACCGGATTGCCGGCCGGCCGCCAATCCCCTATCATGCCGCCCATGAAAAGATCCACGGCACGCGGCGCGGCCCCGCCCGTCGGCGGCTGGCGCCCTTTCGAGGCGCTGCCCATAGTCGTGTTCCTGCTGGCGCTGATTCTGCGCGCCGCCTATTTCCTGCAAACCGCCGACGATCCCATGTTCGGTACGCCGCTGTTCGACGCGCAAGGCTACGCCGCGCGGGCGGACGACTGGATCCGGGGAAACGGACTGCATCCCGAAGTCTTCGAATTTTCCCTGGGCTACCACCTGTTTTTGTCCGCGTGTTTTTTCCTCACCGATGGGTCCGTGGCGTTTGCCCGCGGCGTTCAGGTCGTCCTGGGGGCGCTGGTGTGCGCGGGCGCGGCCTGGGCCGCCCAACGTCTGTTCGGCCGCCGCGCCGGCTGGATTGCCGGGCTGCTGGCCGCAGGCTACGGGCCCGCCGTCCTGTTCGACTTCCAGCTGATTCCAACCACGCTGGAATGCGCGTGGTGCGCCGCTTTTCTGCAGCTGGCCATCCCGGCCCCGCCGGACGGTCGCCGCGGCTTCCTGTCCGGACTGCTGGGCGGCATCGGCTTACTGCTGGGCTGGCGGTACTTTGCCGCCTGGCTGGTTCTTGGCGCGGCAAATGGGTTTGCCGAAACGCCTGAACCGAATCCCGGCGCGCCCCGGCGCGCCCTGAAACACTTGTGCCTTGGCTTGGCCCTCCCGCTGGTCGCGGCGCTGGGGCTGTTCCCAGGCGGCTGGCGTGTGGATCATACCCGCGATCGATTTGGCGCCGAAGCGTACTTGGCCAACAGCGGCGATCTGTGCCGCACGCTGACGCTGCGGCCCGGGCCGGACTATCTGGATTTCGTCGAAACCACCGAAGCGGCGGCCCGGCAACGCAACCTCAGCCGCGGAACCTATCTGATCCGGGAAACGGCTATCCAAATCGGCCGGCATCCCGTCCGATTCCTCCAGGATCTTGGCGTCAAATCCCTGCATCTCGTCTGTTCGCGGGAAATTCCCGGCACCCTGGACATTCGGATCTACCGCGCGGGTTCGCCGCTCGTCCGCCGCCTGATGTGGGAAAAACTGGGTTTGGGCTTCCCGTTCGGCGTCGTTCTCGCCCTCGCGGCCGCAGGCATGGCCGCGCGGCGTCCACGTTCGCTGTTGGCAGTCATGGCAGTACTGGCCGGCGCATTGGTCCTGTTGCGGGTGACTTCGCCGGCGCGCATGCCGTGGATCGTGTTCCTTTTCCCGCTGGCGGGCGCCGGAGCCAACGCGCTGGCGGGACTTCGCGACGGTCTGCCGCCGAGGCGAACGCCTCTGGCCTGGACGGCGGCTCTTGCCGCGCTGTTGCTGTCCTGGCGGCCGGGCCCGTTCTGCGTGGAACCGGGTGGCGGTCGGGCCGAACTGTATGGCGCCATGGGCCAGAACTACCTGCACCGCTCCGATCCGGCCAACGCCCGGCGGTATTTCTCGCTGGCGCTGGCGGAAAATCCCAACGACGCCCGGGCCTGGAACGGCCTGGGCGCCGTTTGGCAGATCGAAGGCCGGCTCGACGAAGCGCAACGGTGCTTCGCGCAATCCATCGCGGAGAAACCCCGCTACGCCTTGGCCGTCTTCAACCTCGCCAAGGTGCAGGCGCTCCAAGGCCAATACGACGCCGCCACGGCCTTGTTCGAGCAGGGCCTCGCCTTGCAACCGCGGAACGACCAGGCGCAAAACGATCTCGGCCAGCTGCTGCTGCGCCAAGGACAACCGGCGCGCGCGCGCGACCATCTCCTCGCAGCTCGCGACCGCAATCCCAGCGTGCTGGATATCCGCTTGAATCTGGCCGAAGCCTGGCTGGCGCTGGGCGCCAACGAACAGGCCACGGCGGAACTCCAGGCCGCGGCGCAGATGGATCCGCGCCATCCCCGCGCCTTCGCCCTGCTGGGCTTTGCCATGCTGCGCGCCCATCTCGCCGTGGAAGCGGAAGGCTATTTCCTGGCGGCGCAGCGCCTCGGCCGCGACGCGGCCGAACCTGCCTACGGGCTGGCACTTTTGGCCGCGCAACGCGGTCAGACCCAAGCCGCCCGCGCCCACTACGCCGACGCCTTGGCCCGCGACCGCGGCGCCGGGCTCGGCTTGTTGACCGCCGACGAGCAAGCGCAACTGCGGCAACTGCGCCCGCCCCCGCCTTGATGCATTCCGCCGGCCGACGCAACCTCAAGGTTTCAACCTGTATGGCGGCGGGAGCCGTTCCATGACCGCCGGCTCGATGACGTAGCCCAGGTCCATGACTAGCCGCAGATCGCGCACGGCATCGGGATAACGCTCCCGTTTGATCCAGACGACGGCGCGGTGGTAGCGCGCCTTGGCAAACCCAGGATCCACCTGCAGGGCATGGTCGAAATCCGCCAGAGCCTCGTCGTACCGGGCGAGTTCGTAGTAGGCCTTGCCGCGGTTGAACCGCGCGTCCAGATGGTCGGGATTTTCGCGCAGAAGCGCGGAAAAATCCTCGATGGCGAGAAGATAATCGCCTTGCATGCCGTGGCAAATGCCGCGGCCGAGCAGGGCTTCCCCGTAGCCGGGGTTTTCCGCCAGCGCGCGGGTGTAGTCGGGAACCGCGCGGGGGCAGTCGCCGGCTTCGAAATAGGTCTCCGCCCGGAAAAACCACAGCGCGGCGGCCGAGCTGAGCGTCAACGCCACGGTGTAATCCGCCAAGGCGGCCTGGGGTTGGTTCAACTTGCGGTGCGCCATGGCCCGATTCTGGTAGCCATCCGCCAACGTGGGCGAAACCGCGACCGCCCGGTCGAAACACCGCAGGGCGTCCGCGTAGTTTTCCCGCTGCATCCAGGCCAGGCCGAGATTGCTGTGGGCCACGTAGGAATCCGGGGCTTTGCGCACCGCATCCGTCCACAGCGCAAGGTCGTCGCGCCAGACGCCGGTGCGATTCCACGACCGCGCCGCCAGAAACACCAGCGGCACGACCGCGATCGCCAGCAGCAGGGTGCGGACCGACCGGCCCTGGCGCGCCGCGAGCGCCCGCGCCCCTTGCGCCGCGATGAACGACAAGCCGATTGCCGGCAAGTAGGTGAAGCGATCCGCGACCGCTTGCGCGCCGGCCGGAACGACGTTCAACACCGGCAGCAGCGTCAGCACGAAGAACGCCGCTCCGGCCGCCAGCGGCGGGAAGCGGCGGCCGGCCCAGACCACGCCGCCCGCCAACGCGGCAACGAGCATGGGTGCGTAGGCCGCTTCCGCCACGACGTCCCGGGGATAGGGATAGATGCAACACAGGTTCAGCGGCCAGAACGCGTTCTTCAGGTAGACCAATAGGCTGTTGCACGACAGCAGCACGCGATGGAGCGGCGTGTACTGGGTGCCCGTGACCAGGGACGCCGCCGAGTGCTGGCCGACGTAGGCCACGAGAACCAAGCCCGCCGCAACGGCGAAAAACGGCGCCTTTTCCCGCAGCAACGCCCACGGCCGCCGCCGGCCGGCAACGACATCCAGCAGCAGCAGCACGACCGGCAGGCTCAGGGCCATTTGCTTGGCCAAGCCGGACAGCACGAACCAGCCCAAGGCCGCGCGCCGGTCGCGCCGGACCCCGCCTTCCAGATAGCGGGCGTATGCGAGCAGGGACAGCAGATAGAACAGAGCGAACAAGACGTCCTTGCGTTCCGTCGCCCAGACGACCGATTCCACCCGCAGCGGATGCCAGGCGAACAGCAGGGCCCCCGCGGCCGCCCAGGGCACCGGCGCCCGGGAACGGACCAGAAGCAGCATCGCCAGCCCCGCGTTGCTGGCATGCAGCAGGATGTTGGTCAGGTGAAATCCCGCGGGCGCCAGCCCGTGGATCGCCACGTTGAGCGCAAACGAAAGCTGCGTCAGCGGAATATAGTTGCCGTCCAGATAACCCGCAAACATCGCCCAAAGATTTCGCGGAGAGAGCGACTGGATGTGGGGATTGTTGACGATGAAGACGTAGTCGTCCCAATTCACGAAGCCGTTGCGCCACGCTGGCAGGAACGGCAAGGCCGCCAGCACGGCGACGCCCAGAAACCACGTGCGGAGCGTCGCGGCGGACGGCGTGGGCGCCGGGGGCGCCTCCGCCGGCAAGGTGCGTACGCGCGGGGTCTTGCCGGACGTTTCCCGGCGCCGGCTGGTTCGGGAATGGACCATGGCGCCAATATGGCGACAAGCGCCCCCGCAGGGGAAGCATAAAACAGGAATCAGGCGCCTCCGCGCCGGCGAGGGGGAATTCCCGCTTGCCGCGTCTTTGCCCCGTCTGCAATAGTTCGCGCGTGGCTACGTCGTCCCAACCCGCAATCAGCATCCTGATCGCCTGCCGCAACGAGGAAGACAATATCCTGCCCTGCCTGGAGTCGGTCCTCGCGGCCCTGCCGGACGCCGAAATCCTCGTGATCGACGGCGGCCGCGACCGGACCGGCGACCGGGCCGAAACGCTGGCTCAACGGCATCCGCAAATTCGCGTGATCCGCCATGCCCACGACCAAGGCAAAGGCCACGCCATCCAAACCGGCGTCGCCCAGGCGCGCGGCGACGTCATGGCCCAGTTCGACGCGGACCTGCAATTCCGCGCGGCGGACGTGCCCACGCTGCTGGCCCCGGTGCAGGCCGGTCTTTGCGACGTCTGCGTCGGCTCGCGCTTCTT
>JAKLIL010000090.1 GCA_022709625.1 Verrucomicrobiota bacterium | reverse complement strand
CAGAACAACTGGGAATTCCTGGGATCCCGGGGCCGCCTGCTCGTCGAACGGGCGTATACGCCGCCGCCCGACTTCACCCCCGTTCTGCGGCTGGAAATCGGCGCGGAACGGCGGGAGGAGATCGTTCCGGCCGACAGCCAGTACCGGAACATGCTGGTGTATTTCCGGGAAGAAGCGCAATGCCCCGACCGCTATGAAATCCACTGCCGCGAAATCCTCCGCCAGGCCCAGGCCATGGAAGCGCTGAGGCAAGCCGTGGCGGCGGGGACCGCGAAGGACAAACCATGAGCCAAGCCAAGACCATCTGGGTGACGCAGCCGTCCCTGGCCCCCTTGAAGGAATTCCTGCCCTATCTCCGGCAAATCTGGAAGACGGGGGTCATGACCCACAACGGCCCGCTGATGCAGCGGCTGGAGCGCGAATTGGCCGCGTTTCTGGGCGTGCCGGACGTGGCGTGCGTGGCCAACGGCACCTGCGCCATGCAAGTGGCCATCCGCGCCTTGGATTTGGCCGGGGAAATCATCACCACGCCGTTTTCGTTCATCGCCACCGCCAACGTCATTGCCTGGGAACGCTGCGTGCCCGTGTTCGTGGACATCGATCCCGCCACCTGGAACCTCGATCCGGACTTGATCGAGGCGGCCATCACGCCCCGGACCTCCGCCATTTTACCGGTGCACGTCTTCGGGCGCCCCTGCGACACGGAGCGCATCGATGGCATCGCCCGGCGGCATGGGCTGAAAGTCGTCTACGACGCGGCCCACGCGCTGGGGGTGCAGGTGGCCGGCCAATCGGTCCTGCTGCGGGGCGACGTGGGCTGCGCCAGTTTCCACGCCACCAAGATTTTCAACACCTGCGAAGGCGGCGCTTGCGTCTCCGCGGATCCGGCCCTGATGGCGCGCATCCGCCGCCTGCGGTTTTTCGGCTTCGACGAACGCAAGGAAATCGTGGACGGCGGGATGAACGCCAAAATGACGGAAATCAGCGCCGCCCTCGGCCTCGCGAACCTGGCCCACTTGCCCGAGGTCATGGCCACGCGCCGCCGGAAATACGAACTCTACCGGCACGAATTGGCCGACTGTCCGCACGTCCGGTTCCAAGCGTATCGGCCGGACGAATACAACTTCTGCTACATGCCGGTTTTGTTCGACAGCGAAGAGCGCTTGCTGGCGGCCGAACGGGAATTGCAGCGGCGCCACATCGTGCCCCGGCGCTATTTCCACCCGGCGCTGGACACCTTGGGCATCTTCGGCCAAAGGGACGCCTTGCCGATTTCCCGCCGGGTCGCGGCCTGCATCCTGTGCCTGCCGCTCTACACCAAGTTGGCCGACGCCCAGATCAAACGGATTTGCGCGATCGTGGCCACATGCTAGCCTGCGGATGTGAATCCAAAGCCGGCCATGCCTGAACCTGCCGCCGCCGCCCTGGGACGGACGTTCCTGGAATCGGCGTTGGCGCGCGACGGCGGGGAGATGGACTTCGGGCAGATCCACGCCTGGCTGGAACGCGCCCGGGAAACCCATCGGTTCCGCACCGAAGCCATTCCGTTCGCGGAGCTGGCGCGCTGGCGGTTCCATCCGGCCACCGGCAATCTGGAACACGAGAGCGGCCGGTTTTTCACGATCGACGGCTTGAAGGTCGAGACCAACTTCGGCACGGTGCCGCACTGGTCCCAGCCGATCATCAACCAGCCGGAAATCGGGATTCTCGGCATTCTGGCCCAGCGCCGCCGGGGCATCCTGCACTTCCTCATGCAGGCCAAGATGGAGCCGGGCAACATCCGCACCGTGCAGGTGGCGCCCACGCTGCAGGCCACGCGCAGCAACTACATGCGGGTGCACCAGGGCCGGGCGCCGGCCTATCTGGAATACTTCCGGGGCGAACGCCCCCGGCGCGCCCTCGTGGATATTCTCCAGTCGGAACAGGGCGCCCGCTTCCTGCGCAAGCGCAACCGCAACGTCGTCGTCGAAGTGCCGGAAGGCGAGGTGGTTCCCATCGGCGCGGATTTCGCCTGGCTGACCTTGGGGCAAATCCAGCGGCTACTGCTGGAAGACAACGTCGTCAACATGGATGCCCGCACGGTGTTGTCGTGCATCTCCTATGCCCAAGCCCCGGATGTCGGCGGCGACTGCCACGGGGACGACGAGGTGGTGTCGTGGTTCACCGAAATGAAGTGCCGTTGGGAACTGAACGTGGAGCGGATTCCCCTCAACCAGGTGGCGGACTGGGTACGCACGCCCATGGAAATCCGGCACCGGGAGGGCCGTTTTTTCACCGTCATGGCCGTGCGGGTGGAGGCCGAGAACCGCGAGGTCGGCGCGTGGACGCAGCCCATCGTCAGGCCCCACGAACCGGGGATCGTCGCGTTCCTGGCGCGGCCCATCCGTGGCCAGCTCCATCTGCTGGTCCAGGCCAAGGTCGAGGCCGGCAATTTCGACGTGGTGGAGATGGCGCCGACCGTGCAATGCCTGACCGGCAGCTACCGCACCAGCACCTGCCCACCGCCGTTCCTGCACGAAGTGCTGGCGGCGCCGCCGGAACGGATTCTGTTCGATGCCATGCAGTCCGAGGAAGGCGGACGGTTTTTCCGGGAGGAAAACCGGAGCCTCATCGTGTGGGCCGGGGACGATTTGCCCGCCCGCATGCCGGACAACTACCTGTGGGTGTCCCTCCGGCAGCTCAAGAACCTGATTCGCTACAACAATTTCCTGAACGTCCAGTGCCGCTGCCTGTTGGGCTGCTTGCCCGTCGAACAGGCCAGGGCCTGACGGCCGCCGGGCGGCTCGAATTCCGGCTCAAACGTATTTATCGCCGGGCGCGCGGGTGCGCACGGTTTTGGCGGGGGAGCCGTAGGCCACCACGAACGGATCCATGGAGTGGGTGACCAGCGCGCCGGCGCCGATCACCGCATGTTCGCCGATGTGGACGTCGTGAACCAGCACCGCGCCGATGCAGATGGCCGCAAAGGAACCGATCCGGCATTTTCCGCCCAGCGTGGCGCCCGGGGCGAGACTGGCGAAGTCCTCCATCTGCGAATCGTGGTCCAGCGAGCAATGGGTGTTGAGGATGCAATGGCGGCCAATGGCACAACAGGGATTGACCACGGCGCCCGCCATAATCGCCGTACCCTCGCCGATGGACGTTCCGGGGGCAAGGCAGGCCGCGGGGTGGACCGCCCGGACAAACGGCAATTCCGGGGCGAATTCCTTGACAAGGGCCACCGCGCGGGAACGGACGAAGTTGTCGCCGATGGCGACAAACGCGCCGTGGAGGGCATGGACTTCCTTCAGCTTCGGCAAATCTTCTTCCTGGCCCAAAACGCGATAGCCCAGCGTTTGCTCGCCCACCCTCCGGGTGCGGTCCAGCAAGCCGGCAATGCGGTACTTGCCTTCTAGCTGCACGATGTCGATGACGACCTTGGCGTGGCCCGACGATCCAACGATGACGATGTTGTCCATGGTTTTCGGCGACTCTTCCTTTCCGGGCGCACCCGTCAATACAACTTGGCGCCCTGCGCCGAAAAGAAATATGGCAGTTTCGAAGGGGAATACAACAGCGGACTCCATTCCATCGCCGGACCACGACACCGTGAACCACTGGGGAAGGCCGGATTAATCAGGACCAAGACAACGAGCGAGCGGGTCTTGAAGCGATTCATAAACAAGGTCAGTGAATGCGATGCACCCGGTCTTTGTGAAATGGCCATAGTCGATGAAGGCTTGGTCATCCAGACCACAATCTGGGGGGGTTTTATAGTCCAAAAAGGGATAACGGCGGGCCAAATCAGCCATGTACGCCAGCAGACGGTTGTATTCCGCTTGCCGATGGCTATCGCATTCGACATAGCGATAGTATTCACGTTTGACGGGAGGATGAATGAAGATGACGGGGATGTTGGCATGCGCGAGACGGGACAACAGCCTTTCAAGCGTATTTTGCCAGTAACGACTGAATTGGTAATCATTCATATGCATTCTAGAGATGTTTTGCGGAAAGAAATCGGGATCGGCGCGCTGCAGCGCGGCAATCTTGGGATCCGTATGATACGCCGGTGGCTCATAGGGCACTGGCGGCCGGTTTGCGCCGTGGCGGCAATACGTCAAGGCGCTTGCAATGTCCGCCAAAGAATAGCGAGGAATCGTATTCAGCATAAGGCGGACTTTGTTGTTCCATCCAGGAATGAAAAGCCGTTCTCTCATGGACGAAAATACTTCAAATTCGTGGGGATAAGACACGGGCTTGTGGGTAGTGGGATTCAACTCGTTCTGGTTGAACATCCACGGGTCCATCTGAACAAACGCCAATTTAACGGGCCGTAAATCCAGTTGTGCCTCTTTCAATAGCACATCGTATTCCCAGGGGCTCATGCTGGGCTGGGCAAGATTGACGCATTTAAGATTCGGGACGCCCAAGCGTGCTTCGAAACGGCCAGGATCAATGCAGGATTGGAAACGGGAATTTCCAAAAAAGACAACGGCGGAATGCAAGGAATTGGTTGGGCCGCCAAGATAGGAACGAAAGATCTCGATGCTCTTCCCCAAACGGGAGGAGACTACCTTGATGCTGGCTCCAGGCAAGTGGCAGATCATTGCCCAAATGCCGAGCAGCAAGGCAAGCACGGCCCCTATCGTCTTCCATTCTCTAGAATTGGAAATAAATGAAAGGCTGGGCGTCATGTTCTCCGATCGCAAAAACGAGGAACAGAATAATGGCATACACCACACCGCGAAATATCGGCGACATGCGCCCGGTTGTGGGCACTTCGGATTTGAAATAGAAACAGGCGAAGTCTACCAAACCGGCCAAGGTGCCGTAGAACAAAAAATAGGCGGCGTATGCCGAAGATGCGAATTCATGCCGGCTAAACAGCATGCTGCGGAGGTAATCCATCGCGGCGATGAGGCTGTCAGCTCTAAAAAAGATCCAAGCAAGGCAGACCAGATTGAAAGTCAGAAAGCACTTGACAAGCCACGCGCTGAAGGCGGGTATGCCATGCGGGGGTGGCGAGACCTTGATTTTTCGATCCCCGATCCACATCTTGTGTGCCATCAAGTACACGCCATGCAAACCGCCCCATATCACGTAATGCCATGCCGCGCCATGCCACAATCCCCCAAGCAGCATGGTGGCTAGATTGTTCACGTAGGTTCGCGCACGCCCTTTTCGATTTCCTCCCAGCGGGATGTATAGGTAGTCCCTAAGCCATGTTGACAGCGAGATATGCCACCGGCGCCAGAATTCAGAGATGCTGGAGGACAGGTAGGGCTGCTGGAAATTCAGGCAGAGTTCAAAGCCCAAGAGCCGACTGGTGCCTCTGGCAATGTCGGAATAACCCGCAAAATCCCCATATATCTGCAGGGCGAAAAGATAAACTCCCAACAACAAGGTGCCACTTCCAAAATTGGAAGGTGTCGCGAAGCACGCCCCAACCATAGGGGCCACCCCGTCCGCAATGAAAACCTTTCGAAAATAACCGAGCAGGATAAGTCTAATTCCGGAGGCTATGGTGTCAGGGGTAATGTTTCGTTTATTCTCGACCTGGGGAAGGAGTTGAGTCGACCGGACGATGGGGCCAGCCACCAACTGAGGGAAAAACGATACATACAAGACATAATCTGCCCATCGGCGTGTAGGCGTTAGCATGCCGCGATAGACATCGATCGTATAGCTCATGGATTGGAACGTGTAAAACGATATCCCCACCGGCAAGATGATGTGAAGCAATGGGATCGACGTCTGGAATCCCAGGGTATCCATTAGCCTGGCAAAGGCAGATACAAAGAAATTGAAATACTTGAAATACCCCAAGATACAGAGGTTGACGCATATACTGGCGGAGAGCAATAAGCGCCGGATGCGTTTATCGGATGAATCTTTGATGAGGCGCGCGGCCCAGTAATCGACACTAACGGTAAAAAGCAACAACCCAAGGAAGCGCCAATCCCAACAACCGTAGAAAAAAAGGCTGGCGAAGAGGAGCCACCGGTTCTGTTGTCGGTGGGGCAAGAACCAGTATGCCGTCAGCACAACGCAGAAAAACGAAACAAATGCCCATGAGTTGAACAGCATGATGGATTCTCACCTATATTCCGGCCAAGAGCGGGGGAAGGGGCGCCTTGTTCGTTCCGTTAGGTCTTTCTTTCCTCATCAATTCAGGGCATAACATCATGAGCGGAAATCGATTGAATCCCGCATGGGATTTTTTATTCTTGAACAGAAAAGAAAATATAGAAGTTGGCCTGGGGTTTTGAAAGAAATATGTTTTATAGCCTGAAATTCCTGCCCAAAAGGGCGCGCCGTACCGCTCCCGGGGCATGACTATGCCCCTGGTCAGCGTGGCGATGCTCGCCTACAACCACGAGCGGTTCGTGGCGGAGGCCATTGAGAGCGTGCTCGCGCAGAAGACGGATTTCCCGGTCGAATTGGCGATCGGGGAGGACTGTTCGCCGGACGGCACGCGCGCCATTTGCGAGCGGTATGCCCGGCAGCATCCGGAGCGTATCCGGCTCTTGCCGGCGGAGCGGAACTTGGGGATGTTCGCCAACCTTGGGCGCACGCTAACGGCGTGCCGGGGCAAATACGTGGCCCTGCTGGAGGGGGACGACTACTGGACCGATTCGCACAAGCTACAAGCGCAGGTCGACTTGCTGGAACAAGACGAGACCGTGGCGCTGGTTTACCACAACGTCGAATATCGGTTCGAGGGCGACATCGCCAAAAACACCTTGGCGTTTCCCGCCGCTGCCCAAACGGGTCCGTTTCCCGAACCGCCGCAACGGACGGTGTTTCGGGATGTCTTGAAAGGCCGGATCATTCCCACCCTGTCGGCCGTCTATCGCGCCGCTTTTATGCCGGAATTGCCGCCGTGGCTCGCCGCCGTGCCGGCGCCGGATTGGCCGTTGTTCCTGCTGTTGCTGAGACGCGGTCCGGCGCTGTATCTGGATCGCGTCATGGCCGTGTACCGCCAGCACGAGGGCAGCGCCTGGGCGGCCATGAGCACCGTGAAACGCACCTGCCAATACATCCGCCTGGCC
>JAKLIL010000009.1 GCA_022709625.1 Verrucomicrobiota bacterium | reverse complement strand
ACGTCTTGGCGCCAAATCGGCTGGTATTGGGCCGGAGCCGCCTGTGCCCAACTCGGCAAGGAGCCGGACGCGCTCGCGATGTATGAAAAAGCCGTGGCGGAAAAAGCCGAGACGCGCGAAGGCGCCGAAGCACAGTTGCTTCTGGCCAATCTGGAATTGAAGGCCGGGCGGTCGGACGCAGCCGCGGCCCGTTACGCCGCCGCGGCGCAGGCCGCCACCGGCGAGGCGGCGCTGGACCTGCGCGTGCGCGCCTATTTCGGCCTAGGCGAGGCGGCCGAAGCCGCCGGCCAGCTGGAGCAAGCCGCCCGCCATTTCCTGAGCGTCGCCGTGCTGTTCGACGATCCCGAATGGACGCCGCACGCTCTCTACCGGGCCGCCAAGTTGTTCGGCCAGCTCGGGAAAACCGCGGAGCAAGCCGGCGCCTGGCGGGAATTGCAGCAACGCTATCCCGATTCGAGTTTCGCCCGGCAAACGGACGAGGGCCAACCACCATGAACGCGGAATGGAACGTTCGGGCGTGCGCCGACCATTGCGCCGCATGCCAACGGGCGTTTGCCGACCGCGAACGCTTGATGTCGCGGCTGCGGTTCACGGCCGAAGGATACATGCGCGAGGATTATTGTCCGGCGTGCTGGCCGTCGCGGCTTCCGGACGGGAGCGCCGAAATCAGCGCCTGGTCCGCCGTTTGGTTGGCGCCGGCGCCCAAGGCGTCGGAACCGCTGAAAAAGGAAACGGCCGAGTCGCTCCTGCGGGAACTTATGGAGACCGACGAACCGGGGCGTCGCAACGTCATTTTCATCCTGGCCGTGATGCTCGAGCGGCGGCGGATTCTCGTGGAAAAGGAAGTCCAGCTCCAGCCCGACGGCCGCAAAATCCGCGTGTACGAGCATCGTCACACCGGCGAGAGCTTCGTGGTGCCCGATCCCCAGCTTCGATTGCGCGAGATCGAAACCGTCCAGAAGGAGGTCATGGAACTGTTGGGCATCCCGCCGCCGGCCGCCAAAGGTCAAAAAGGCTCCGAAAAGCCCTCCGCCGGCTCCGGGGAGGCTCCCAAAGGGTAGTTCAATGGCCTGGTGGATCAAAAATCCCCTGTTTTTCTCGTTTTCAGGCCTGTTTTGCCTGCTGGGGGCCATGAATCGCCCGGTTTTGGCCGAAACGCCGGTTGTCGGGCCGCCGTGGGACGATCCGCCGCATCAATTGTGGTTTCCGGTCGGGGAGGAGATCGACTACGAAATATTCTGGGGCGTGTTCCAAGTGGGCGAAGCGACCGTGAAGGCCGAGTGGCTCAACCGGGACGGACGGCGTCTCTTGTCGCTGTCCATGCGGGCCCAATCCAACGGTCTCGTGGAGAAAATCTATCCCGTGACCGAATTCATGGAAACGATCCTGGATCCAGTTTCTTTCCTGCCCCTAAGCTTCGAGAAGGACAGCCACGAAGGCAAGCGCCACAGCCATGAAATTACCACTTTCGACCACGCCGCAAAAAAGGGGCAATGGCAATCGCTGTCCAAAAACAAGCGGAAGGATTTTGCCATCGAGGCCGACACCCGCGACCTGATGGGTCTGATGTATTGGATCCGCAAGGATCCGATCCGCGACGGCGAAACGCGACGATACCGGGTAATGACCGACGAAAAGTTGTACGAACTGACCGTCGCCGCCGGCCGCAGGGACGTCGTCGCGCTGAAAAACTACGGGAAGGTGCCGTGCATCAAGATGGAACCGAAAGGCATGTTCCGGGGCATGTTCACCCACACGGGGCGGATGTGGCTGTGGGTGTCGGACGACCCGCGCTACACCATTTGCCGCGTGGCGGCCAGCGTGCCCGTGGCCAGCATCAAGATCATGCTGAAGCGCGTGCGCGGCCCGGGCGACGACTTTTGGACGCAAGGCAAGACCTAGGACGAAGAGGAGGGCAGCCATGGGCCTATCGCGGAAACGGGCGGCGGAACTGTTGCGGAAATTCCCGCGGCGGCGGGTGTTGGTCGTCGGCGACCTGATGCTCGACCGCTACGTGTACGGGGCGGTGACGCGCATCTCGCCCGAGGCGCCCGTGCCCGTGGTCCGGGTCGTGCGGGAAAACAGCATGCCGGGCGGCGCCAGCAACGTGGCCTGCAACGTGCGCGCGCTGGGTGGTCGCACCGCCGTCGCGGGCCTGATCGGCAAGGACGCCGCCGGCGTCGAACTCCGCTGGCTGCTGTCCCATGCCGACGTGGGGGTGGATTGCGCCCTGATGTTCGCCGGCGCCCGCACCATCGTGAAGGAACGGGTCATTGCCGAACGCCAGCAGGTGGTGCGCGTGGATTTCGATTGCGAGACGAAATGGACCGCCCGCCAAAGCGACAAGTTTCTCGCTCTTTTGGCGATTGAATTGAACGCCGCGGACGGCATCGTCATCGAGGACTACGGCAAGGGGGCCGTGACGCAGGACGTGGCCAATCTGGTCCTGGCGACCGCCGCCAAGCGCCGGCTGCCGGTCGGTCTGGATCCCAAGGAAGGCCACGATCTGGATTTCCACGGCATTACGGTGGCTACGCCCAACCGCCGCGAGGCTTTCGCCATCGCGGGCGTAGCGGATCCCGGCGCCAAGGACAATCCGCTGGCGGACCGCGCGTTGCGGCGGGTCGGCGAAATCCTGCTCGACAAGTGGGGGGCCGAAAACCTGGCCATCACCCTGGGCGCACAGGGCATGTATCTGACCTCGCGCGGACTCGCGCCCCGCCACGTGCCAACCCGGGCCCGCGAAGTATTCGACGTGAGCGGCGCCGGCGATACCGTCATTGCGGCGTGCGTGACGGCCCTGGCCGCGGGCGCGAAATTCAGCGAAGCCGCGGAGCTGGCCAACTTCGCCGCGGGCGTCGTCGTGGGCAAGCTGGGAACGGCGGCCTGCACTCCGGAAGAACTGCTGAACCACATGCGGAGCCCTGCGGAATGAAGGCGCGCATCGTCGGCGTCGTGCCCGCGCGCTGGGGTTCCACGCGCTTTCCCGGCAAAAGCCTGGCCTTGATCGGCGGGAAGCCCTTGCTCGTCTGGGTGGTGGAGCGGGCGCGCCAGGCCCGGCGGCTCGACGCCGTTCTGGTGGCGACCGACGACGAGCGCATCGCGGCCGCCGCACGCGCCTGCGGGGGCGAAGCCGTCATGACGCGCACGGACCATCCGTCCGGTACCGATCGGATTGCCGAAGCCATCCGCGGCGTGCCCGCCGATGTCGTGGTGAACGTCCAGGGCGACGAACCCCTCGTCGATCCCGCGCTGATCGACCGGGTGGCGGGGGCGCTGGCCGACGCAGAAACTTGGGACATGGCTACGGCCGCCGCCCCGATCCGGTCGATTGAGGAATTGCACAATCCGGACGTCGTGAAAGTGGTGCGCGCCGCGGACAGCCGGGCTCTCTACTTTTCCCGCGCGCCCATTCCGTTCGTGCGCGGCGCCGGGGAACGGTTTGCCCCCGTGGCCGGTCAACACTTTCGGCATATCGGTCTGTACGGCTACCGGCGGGCGTTTCTCGAACGGCTCGTGCAGGCCCCGCCGTGCGCGCTGGAAGAACTCGAAAAACTGGAGCAACTGCGCGCCCTGGCTATGGGCGCCCGCATGGCTGTGCTGGATTGCGATGCCCCGGGGATTGGGGTGGATTCGCCCGCCGACGTGCCGAAAGCGGAGGCGTTGTTGCGCCAGGCGGGACTGCTTGCCTAAATGGGCGGTGAGGGGTTCGAACCCCCGACATCCACGGTGTAAGCATGGCGCTCTGACCAACTGAGCTAACCGCCCGATCGACCGCCAGCACCTTACGGCAGGATCCGCCGCCGCGCAATCCTGTTGTCGGGGGACAAGGGCCGGGGATAGAATGGCCGCATGAAATCGCCCAGTGCGGCCACGGGTCTGGACTACCGGCAGCGGGTTTGCCGGGCGATGGATTTCATCAGCGCCAATCTCGACCGCGAACCGTCGTTGGAGGAAATCGCGCGGGCGGCGAATTTCTCGGCGTTCCATTTCCATCGCATTTTCAAGGCCGTGACAGGCGAGACGGTGTTTGGTTTCGTGCGGCGCTTGCGGCTGGAACGAACGGCGAACCGCCTGCTGGCGGATCCACGGGTGGATATCACGACCATGGCGTTGGAGAACGGGTTTTCCAGTTCCCAGAACTTCGCCAAGGCGTTCCGCGCACGGGTTGGGGAAAGTCCGTCCGGATTCCGCCGGCGCAAGGCCGGAACCATAACCCGCAAGGCGGGAGAAGCGGTTTCCCTGTGTTTGGGCGAGGATGCCGCCCGGGTGAAAATGGTTTCACCGCAATCCAAAAGGAGAATGGCGATGAAGGCGGAAATCAAGGAAATGCCGGCGTGGCACGTGGCCTACGTGCGGAAGTTGGGTCCCTACGGCAAGCAGGTTTGCGAGGCAGCGTTCGGCGAGTTGATGCGCTGGGCGGGGCCGCGGGGGTTGATTGGCCCAAGCCCGATGTTCGGCCTGTACTGGGACAGCCCCGAGGTAACGCCCCCGGAAAAATGCCGGACGGATGCCTGCCTGGCCGTGCCGGCAGGCACGCAAGTGGAAGCGCCCGTCGCGCTCCAAGATATCGCGGGCGGATCGCATCTGGTATGCGAGTTCAACCTGCCGCCGACCGATTTCTCGGCGGCGTGGGACGAGTCGTTCCGGGTTCTGGTCCAACGGGGGCTGGAGTGCGCCGACCGCCCATGCTACGAACTGTACCACGACGATTGCACGGGCAAGACCTGCCGGTTTGACATCTGCATCCCGCTCTAATCTTCTGGGGTCAGCCCTTAAGTTAGAAGATAATTCGAATGAAATTCATTATCTTCTAACTTAAGGGCTGACCCCAACCGTGGCGACCCCAACCGTGGCGGGACTCAATCCACGCTGCAGATCACGGCGGAGTTCTTCAGGTTGTCGAAGATGGCGTTGGCGGCGTTGGCGTCGCTGAATGTCACGACGTGGCCGTCGAGGAAGAGGACGTTGCGGATGTTGGCGCCGTGGTTGTCGTCCTTGCCGATCTTGGGCATGTTGCCGGGCGTGGCGGGGCCGTATTCCCGCGCGTTGGCTTCGTCGCACAGCATCGGCGCCAGGGCAGGAGTTTCGGCCGTGCGCATCAAGTGGTAGCCGGAAACGTACATGTAGCTGCAGTTGCCTTTCTGCGACTTGAACGAGGCGATATCCTTCGCCACGGAAGCGGGGGACCCTCCATCGAGCTTGTCGCTCGGGCAGACCCAGAGGCGCAGATCGGTGATGTAGCCGTTGGTGTAGACCTTGACGGCGATCGCGGAAAAGTCGGGAGTTTCCTGGAACGAGCCGTTGGCCGCCGGGAGCGGCTTGTGGTGGGGCATTTCCCCCTTGAAGTCCGTGGCGAAGGTCGTGAACGAGACGCCGATGGCCTTGAGGTTGTTGGCGCATCTGGAGCGGTTGGCCATTTCGATGCCTCTCATGGAGGCCGGCACGATGATGGACACCAAAATGCCGATGATGGCGATGACCACCAGCAATTCGATCAGCGTAAACGCGCGCTTGCGGAACATGTCGATCTCCTGAGGGTTGGGGTCAAGGGCTGGCGTAGTAAGGCTCCATGAAGGCGTGCCAGTTGCCGTCGCTGTACCAGGTTCCGGGATCGCCGGCTTTGGGGGAAGTCGTGAAGACCCAATCGATGCTGACCGTATAGTTGGTGGGAACGGTGAACCCGTACTCCCAGACGGTTCCCGCCGAGTTGGTCATGGCGGGGCGCGGGCTTTCCTGCACGTTCTTCCAACCGTCGAAGCCCATGTGCAGATAGATGTTCAAGGCCGTTGACAAGGGCGTGCCGGCGGCGTCCAGCGTGATGGAGAACGTCTCCCCCGGTACCGGAGGCAGCGGATTCATGATAACGCCGCCGGTGCCGCGGATGAACTGGAAGTCGCCGCCGGTTTCGTACCAGGTGAGTGCCGGGCCGCCGCGGGGCTTGAACTTCACGCCGCTGCCGTCGGCGGCGGCGGGCAGGCCAAGATCGATCATCCACAGCCCGTTGCCGAGAAAGGTCATGGGCCAGCCGTCGTTCCAGCCGCTGAAGGTGCCGGTCAGGTTCATGCTGCGCATGCCCTTGAGGTTGGATTGGAACTGGCAGAAGTAGACCCGCACGGTCGTGGCGCCGATGGGGACATTGACGTTGGGCTCCCAATAGGTCGGGATCGGCGTGGGCTCGAGGCCGGCGTAGGCCGCATAGAATTCCTTCGCGCCGGCGATTTCCCCGACGCTGGCCGACCATTGGCGGCTGTTGCCGTTGGTTTCGCCGGCCACGGCGCGGTGGCCGTAGTCGGTGAATCCGGACAGCAGATTGGTGGCGATCTTCACGCCGTGGGAACCTTCGGTCGCGACATTGTCGAATTGCACGTAGGCCGTCGTGCCGGTGATGGCAACGGCGGTCATGGCCGGCGCATTGGATGGCGGCGGCGGCGGGATGGCGTCGTCGTCCCAGACAAAGGGCGGCAGCGCGATTTGTTCGGTCGCCGCGGGATCGTCCATGTAATACGAAAGATCGTAATTGGGACTGTCGTGGTTGTTGCCGCCGGTGGTGTAGACGTAGAACTTGTAGATGAAGCTGCGCGGCGAGCGGCGGGCGATCCAGAAGGCATCGCCCATATAGGGTTCGGTTGCGGGAAGATCGATGCTCCAGTCCGCGATGTGGCCCCCGACGAGCGAATAGGGCTCGCCAGGCTCGATGGCGGAATCGTAGCCATCGGTGGAGAGCGACCACAGACGGGAATAGATGCCGTCGCCGGCAACGGTGTCGCCCAAGGTGCCATCGTCGACAAGTTGGATGCCTGCGTTGGTCCACGAAAGATAGGCGCTGTTGCCCGGATAGTCGCTGGCGGTGCCGCCCTCGTTGTCCCCGTTGCTGTTGAACCCGCGGAGGGGGTCGGAGCCGAGGACCATGACGCGGGCGAGATTGTTCGTGTCGCGCATGGACAGGTCGAGTTGGAAGAGGATTTCGCGGCGAATGCGGACGCCGGCGTCGCCGCGCTGGGGATCGGTGAAGAGGCGGTTCTGGGCGGAGGGCAGGTTGGTGTCGCCGGGATTGCGCAGGGGATGGGCGGCAGCGCCGAGGTAGTCGACCACTGTCATGGGCATGCCGTTGGTGTTGAGCCGGAGCGGGCGGGACACATCGGCAAAACTCGTCAGCCGGATGGCTTCGTAGTTGTTGGTGCCGTTGATTCGGCCGCTGTACTTGTAGAAGAGATCCACCGGCGAGCCGGCCAGGAAGGTGACCGAGGCGGAAGCCCAGCCGTTGGAGCCGGGGATGGGCGCCAGGGAGACGGTCTCGAGCGGGGGATAGCCCCATTCCAGCGGCAGCGCCGAACCGTTGAGGAAGAACGCGGAAGGCTTGGCGTGGGTGCTGCTGATGCCCATCCCGGAGTTGGTGTTGACCTGGAAGGTCACGGTCACGGCCTGGGGAATGCCGCTGGAGGCGGGGAAGAGGCAATGGTCGGTGGTGCGTGAGAATCCGTTGAGGTCCTGTACGCCAGCGGCGCGGATAGGCACGAAGTTGGTGGCGATGGGCGCGGCCAGGCCGAGCAGGACGCCGTAGGCGCCCTGCGCCGTCGCCGCGACGGGGGCGGCACCGCCGACGGTCCAATGGGCCAGGTCCACGACGGACGTGGCGGCGACGGCTTCGTTGAAGACGACATAGATGGAGGAGCCGCCGATGGCGCCGGCCGCGGCGCGGATGTAGGGCGCATTGCCCTCGCTGCCGAAATCGTCCGGGATGCCGTTTGTGTTCGCATCCACCGTCATGCTCATGTAGTCGAGGGTGGTAACGATGCCGTTGGTGTAGTCGGGCGCGGTGATCTGGTTGGGGATGGTATCGGGGGAGCTCCAGGCGCTGGCGGGGTCGTTGTTGTGGATGCCGGCCAGCAGGCGCAGGGTGGCGCCGCGCGGGACGGTTTCTCCGGCTTCGACGGTTCCGAAGCGGGTGCCGGCATAGAGCACGGACCAGGGAATGCGCGCCTCGAAGCCCTTGTGCGGGCACGGGGTCGCGTCGTTCACGCTGGCCATGTCCACGGGCGTTCCGGCCGGCGTCGCGCCGTTGCCGCTGTCGAACAGCGATTCCAGGTTGTTGGTCGAGGGCGGCTCCACGCCGTCGTAGTTCACGCGAATGGTGTTGTTGAAGGTGCCCTCGCTGGCCAGCATGTAATCGAGGCCGAAACCGCCGCCATCCGTCCAGCCATAATCGTTGTACTTGATGAAGCTGGGCTCGATGCTCGTCCAGTTGGTGGTGGTAGTGGCGCCGGTGCCATCGCCGGGATCGACGTCGAGCAGGACGACGAGCTTGTTGCCGGCCTGCCAGGCTTGGAGGGCGACGTAGAGATAGGTGGCGTCCCACGTGACAAACAGGTTGGAGAGGGTGCCGCTCGCGCCCAAGGTGGGACCGCCGTGGAACGTGTCCTTGAAGTCGTAGTCGTCGTATTCGATGGGCCGGCCATCGAGGATCGGGGTATTGGGCGGAGTCGCCCAGACCATGGTTGCCAGAAGGGACAAAACGCAAAACCCGGGGAATTTTTTCATGAGCGCCTCCATGCCATGCATTGAATGTTAATATACACCCACGGCGGGGCGAAAAAAGGAAAAACAACGCAACACCCGTTGGCGGGACCGCGGGACGAGCTTGGCGCCGTTCGCGCCCGAAGTATCCATGGGCCGCGGCGATCGTGAAATTATGGCTGGTGCGGGGTTTCGCGAATGAAGCGGACGATCTTGGCGGCGACGATTTCGTGGCCTGTGTCGAGGGGAATCACGTGGCCCGCGGAATATTGTTCGGTCAGCCGGGCGGGAGCGGCGTTGGTGGCGGCAAAGAAAAACCGCGTGGCGGCGGTTTCCACGATCTGGTCCGAGGGGGAAACGATGGTCAAGAGCGGTCCGCGCCATTCGGCGGCGCGGCCTTGCACGGCATCCATGGCTGCGAACAACGCGCGGTAGACGGCGCGGTGGATGTACTTGTCGGTCCGGTAGGCGGGGCGGGCGCCGAGATCGTGCAGATCGGCGGGCAGGCGCGATTCGATGACGTCCGTGAAGACCAGCAAGCGGTCCAGAAGGCGGAACCATTGCCGCGGGGCAAGAATGGGGCTGCGGGCGCGGGAAACGTCGAGCAAGGGAGCGAGCAGCACCAGTCCGGCGATTCGGTTGGTGGGCCGGAGCGCGGCATCGAAGGCGAGGGTGCCACCGAGGGAATGGCCTACCAGCCAAACCGGGCGGTCGGGCCGTTCCCCGCACAGCGCGGCGATTTCGCGGTCGATCTCTCCGCGCCAAACGGCGAGGGTAAGGCCGGCCGATTGGGCGGGCGGCGCGCCCGAGCCGGAGAGATGCGGGGCGCGAACGGCAAAGCCGGCCGCGGCCAGCGGCGGGGCGATTTCCGCGAAAACGGCGGGGCCGTCCGCAAAACCATGCAGGAGCAACAGGGCGGGGTATCCGCGGGGATTGAGCGCAATCGGTTCCGTGGCCGCGCGCCGGGCCGCGGGCGCGTTGGCCAACATGCGCATGCGGCGGGCATACAACGCATCGCCCACCAACCACGCAACAGGCGCCAAAACCAGAATGGCCGCCAACAGGAACCACGCCAGACGCATGGGATCTACGGGGGCCGAAACTTCACTTCCCCCCGAACCGGAGCGCGGTGCCGGCGCTCTTCAACAGTTCGGAAAAACGCGGTTCCTCGCTGCGGCGCTTCATTTCCTTCTGGATGGCGAAGTAGACGAACAGGGAGTCGTCGGTAGCGCGATGGGCCTGCAGGCCTTTGGTGGAAATGTCGAAATGGTCGACGAGATCCTGCACGGTGTGGGAGCGCATGTCGGGATACCAGTTTCGGAACAGGGTCAGGCTGTCGAGGACGGCGTTTTTGGGCGCCGGCAGCTCCGCCCGTTGGGCTTCGGCGGTGATGAAGCGGATGTCGAAAGGGGCGTTATGGGCGATCAGCATGGCGCCATCGATGAATTCAAGGAATTCCGGGTAGACCTCGGCGAACGAAGGGCGGTCCTTAACCATCTCGGACGTGATGTGGTGGACCTTTTCGACGTACCAGGGGATGTAGCGGTGCGGATTGATCAACCATGTTTTTTCATCGAGTTTCTTGCCGTTGCGTACCTTGACCGCGCCGATTTCCAACAGGCGGTCCTTGGCGGGACTGAAGCCGGTGGTTTCGGTGTCGAAAATGACGAAGGTGATGTTTTTCATCCGGGTCCCGCCGGTCGGCATGCGGAACGGCGGAGCCGCCACGGGATTCGAATCGGCGGCCACGGCGGACAACATCACGAACAACGAGCAGACCGCGGCGATCTGCAGGCTCATCGTTCGCTTCATCGACGGACTCCTTTCGTCCGTTGCCAATCGTTGCCGAATTCCGCCGTCCACGGAGCAACTGGAAGAGGGAAGAACCGGGCGCCTTGCCTCCACTTGCAGGAACGGTAGCCGATCCCGGACCGGATGTCCATACCTATTGTGGACAACTCCGCAACCGGCTGGCGGATTGTTACTTGGGGTCGGCGCTGGAGCCCCGCCAGTGGAGTTTCTGGTTGAGGAGCTTGAACCACGAATAGCCCGGCAAGTTGACGAAACGGGCGGTTTCCTTCGCCCTGCGGATTTCCAGCCGATCGTCGTCCTCCAGCCAGCCGGTGGATTGGCCGTCGACGGACAGCAACACCTTTTTCCGTCGGTCGGCAATGCGGAGAGACACCAGCGGGTGATTGGGCAGTACGAGGGAGCGGTTGCTGAGCGTGTGGGGGCAGATGGGCTCCAGGACGAGGGCGGGCAGGGAGCGGTGCAAAATGGGGCCGCCCGCGGACAGGGCGTGGCCGGTGCTGCCGATGGGCGTGGCGACGATCAATCCGTCGCAGACGAAGGAAGCGACTGGCTGGCGGTCCACTTCGACCTCGATCATGGTGGCGCGCGGGGAGGAGCCCCAACCCACGACCACGTCGTTGAGCGCCCGGGCATGGGCGACCAGCCGCCGGCGCGGACCGCGGAAGAGGCGCGCATCCAGCAGCGGATACGCGGAGATTTCGTAGGCGCCCGCGACGATCGCGCGCAACGCGGGCACCGCCTGGGTGTCCGGCACGCTGGTGAGAAAACCGAGGTTGCCGAGATTGATGCCGAGAATGGGCGTATCCGCCCCGGCCAGCCGGCGCACGGAGTGCAGCACGGTGCCGTCGCCCCCGAGCGAAAGCAGCAGGTCGATGGCTTTGCCGAAGCGGGCGGGCGCGACCAGCCGGGCTCCCGGCGCCCGGCGCGCCGTCGCTTTGTCGCAGGCGACGAGACGGACGTCCAGTTCCCGCGCGGCCTGGGCCAGATCGGCCAGCGCCAGTTCGGCGGCCGGCTTGGCCAGATTGGCGAAGATGCCGATGTTCATGGCGGTTTCCTCCAGTAGCTCAGGAACTCCACATTACCAGCCGGTCCCTGGATTGGCGACTCGCAAAAACCAAGCCATTGCCAGCCCAGCGATTGCGCGCCGAATTCGCCGATGCGTTCGACGACTTGCCGGCGGACTTCGGGATTGCGCACGACGCCGCCGCGGGCGACTTCTTCGCGGCCGGCCTCGAACTGCGGCTTGATCAAGGCGATGGTTTCGCCGCCGGCTTTCAACAGGCAGTCGATGGCCGGCAAGACAAGCCGCAGCGAAATAAAGGACACGTCCGCGACGGCCAGATCGACGGGTTCGGGCAGGTCGCCCGGCTGGAGATGGCGCGCATTGCAGCCGTCCCGCACGACGACGCGGGGATCGGCGGCCAAGCGGGGATGGAGTTGAGAGTGGCCGACGTCCACGGCGTAGACCTTGGCGGCGCCGTGCTGCAGCAGGCAGTCCGTGAAGCCGCCGGTCGAGGCGCCGACGTCCAGGCAGATCTTGCCCGCGGCGGCGAGCGTCGGAAAACGGGCAAACGCCTCTTCGAGCTTGAGCCCGCCCCGCCCGACGAAACGTTCCGGTTGGCGGATCCGCAAAACGCATTTTGCGGCGACGTCGTGGCCGGGTTTGGTGGCGGGAGCTTCGTCGACCAGCACTTCGCCGGCTAAAACGAGCCGCTGGGCCTTTTCGCGGCTCGCGGCCAGGCCGCGTTCCACCAGCAGGACGTCCAACCGCGCGCGTTTCACTTGCGGGCGGCGCGGCGGACCTGGACTCCGCGATAGAGCGAGGAGGCCACGACGACCAGCGCCATCGCGCCCATGACGCTCCAGATGATGATGTCGTACCGGCGGTCCTGCGCGCTGCGGGCGGCCACCGGCCGGCTTTCGAGCGTGGGATCGATGCCGACGCCGGAATGCACGGAGGTGGAAGGCAGTTCCGCAAAGGGCGCGGGAATGGGGGGGCGGCCCGCATCGATCCAGGCGGTGTACCAGAGGGACGACAGATGGCTCGCGGCATCTCCGATTTGCCGGACGATCGTGTCGCCGGTGAGTTCCCACAGCTTGAGGTAGTAGCGTTCGGTGTCGAACCGGCCGTTGGCGGAGCGCTTGGCGACGAGATCGGCCCGCAGCAGGCCGGGCACGAGCGCGGCGGATTGCGCGGCCCAGCCCAGAGTCTCGCGGAACGGATCGTCAAGATACACGGCCGGGCCGGGGTGGATCATCCGGGGTTCAAAGAACGACCGGACCATTTCGTTTTCGATCCGGCCATGGATGCCCGCCTGGCCGGTTTCCTGGCCGTTGTAATTCCGGGTGCAGTGCAGGGGCATGTGGAGATCGCCCACGTAGTGGCTCATGGCCGCGCCGCAGCGGGCGGCCCACAGCCAATCGTTGGTTCGCATGGCGGCGGTCATCTTGCCGAGCAGGTCCAGAATGGTCCATGGGGCGCTGCCGACGTCCTCGATCCGTTGGCGCAACTGGGGGAGGGCTTGCGCAAGACTCGGGCTGAGCGCGTAGGGATCGGCGCCCGGCGGCAGGCGATCCAATTCAAAATAGTGGCGCGGGACTTCGTCGAGATCGGTTTCCTTCCAGAGATCGGGATAGATGGAAGGCAGGGCCATGGGACGGGCGAACGCGCGGAACGCGGTCATTTCGTCCGGTACGTTGCGGGC
>JAKLIL010000089.1 GCA_022709625.1 Verrucomicrobiota bacterium | reverse complement strand
TCCAGGTGGGCGCTGGCCCGGGCGACGTCGACAGCGACCTCGACGGCCTGTTCGACAAGGATGAAGCGGCCCTCGGCACCGACCCCTACAATCCCGATACCGACGGCGACGGCCTGTCGGACGGCGACGAACACTTCAAGATCAAGACCGACCCTCTGAACCCCGACACGGATCTCGACGGGCTGAAGGACGGCGCCGAAATCCTGACCTACCAGACCAATCCGCTGGACGTCGATACCGACAAGGGCGGCGTCAGCGACGGCCACGAAGTCATCGAAGACGGCACCAATCCGCTGGATCCCGCCGACGACCTGCAGAAGTTCACGCTGCTCATCGAGTTCGACTACGACAAGTCTTTCATCCGGCCGCAGTACTTCCAGGATCTCGAGCCGGTGGGCAAGGTGCTGCGCCGCGATCCGGGCGCCACGGTGCGCGTGGAAGGCCACGCGGACAAGCGCAAGCGCTCCACCCGCGAATACAACCAGCGCCTCAGCGAGCGCCGCGCCAACGCCGTGAAGGACTATCTGGTCGAACATAGCGGCATTCCGGCGGCCAACGTCGCGGCGGTGGGCTACGGGTTCGATCGGCCGATCGCGCCGAACGACACCGAAGAAAACATGCAGCGCAACCGCCGCACCGACATCTACATCAAGAAGAGCGGGGCGCCCTAGCCGCCGTCCATGGCGGACCCCGTTCCTGCCTTGCCCTCCGGCACCGCGCAAGTGGAGCTGGAGGGCAAAACCGTTTACATCGTCGGCACGGCCCACGTGTCGGCCCAAAGCGTGCAAGACGTCCGCGCCGCGGTGGCCGCCGTCCGGCCCGACACGATCGCTGTCGAACTCTGCGAACCCCGCTACCAGGGCCTGGTGAAAAAGGCGGCCTGGCGGCACACCAACGTGTTCCAGGTCGTGCGGGAGGGCAAGGCGACCTTTCTGCTGGCGCAACTCGTCCTGCAGTCGTTCTACCGCCGGCTCGGTAAGCAGCTGGAAACGGAACCGGGCGCGGAAATGCTGGCGGCCGCCGCCTGCGCGGAAGAAACGGGGGCGCGGCTGGAATTGATCGACCGGCGGATCGACGTCACCCTCAAGCGGGTTTGGCGGCATTTGGGATTCTGGCAGCGGATCAAGCTGTTCGGCGTGCTGTTCGAGGCCATGTTCTCCGCGGAGCCCATCGCGGGGCAGGACGTCGAGGCCCTGAAAAAACAGGACCAGTTGGAAGCGCTCATGGGGGAAATGGGCCAGGCCTTTCCGGAAATCAAGAAGCGCCTGATCGACGAGCGCGACGTGTATCTGGCGCAGAAATTGCGCGCCGCCCCCGGGACGCGCCTCGTGGCGGTGGTGGGCGCGGGGCACGTGCCGGGCATCCAGCAGGCGATCCACGAATCGCGGCCCCTGGCGGATCTGGAGAGCCTGCCGCCGCCGTCGCGCTGGTCGAAAATCTGGCCGTGGCTGATTCCGGCGGGCGTGCTGGCTTTGCTCGTCTGGGGCTTTGCGCAGGGCGGAGCCGAACGCGGGATCGATTCCGTCGCCATCTGGGTGGGCGTGACGGGGACGTTGTCCGCGCTGGGAGCGCTGGCGGCGCTGCCGCATCCGCTGACGGTTCTTGCGGCGTTCGTGGCCGCCCCGTTCACGACGTTGCATCCCGCGCTGGCCGCCGGCTGGGTGGCCGGGCTGGTGGAGGCTTGGCTGCGGCCGCCGGCCGTGGCCGATTTCGAGACGCTGCCCGCGGCCATGGAAAGCCTGCGGGCCTTCGTGCGGAATCCGGTCGTGCGCATCCTGCTGGTGGTCGCGACGACGAACGTCGGCGCCAGCCTCGGCACCTTCGTGGCGATCCCCTGGATCGCCGCGCACTGAACGGCCGGCGCTAGCGGGTGAGCGCCCGGACCAAGGCGTAGAAGCGGTCTTCGTATTCCTTGAACTTGCCCAGGCGGTTCAGCAGCGCCACCAGCGGGGCCAGGCGGGCGCGGTCGTTGGCCGCTTGCCGGAAGGCCTGATCGATTTCGTTCCGGGAGCCGTCGGGGTCGGCGCGCAACTCGCGGGCGTTTGCGGGGGCGGACTTCCGGACCACTTCGAACAGCAGCTTCAACAAGCATACTTCCCACGGCTCGTCCACGCCTACGACGAGGGCCGACAAGGGATCGTCTTGCGCCTGCCAATCGGCCCGCACGCGCGCCACCACGTTTTCAAGGTTGTCGTGGACGATCGCTTCGGTGACCGATTCGTGGCGGATACGGAATCCGTACTTGAGCAAAATCAAATCGGACTCGTGCTCGCGCAGCCAGCGGATGAAGTCGTTCGCGGGGCCGGTTTCGAACCCCTCGAGAGGGGATTCGGAAAACGATTGGGGGGTAAGGAGTTCCGGTCGGAACGCCTGGATGCGTCCTTCGCGGACGCGAATCTGGCCAACCGCATCCATCAGTTCGGTAACGAGTCGGTAGTTGATCAGCGTGGAGCCGAACGTCTCCAACCGATTGCGGGGCATTTCCAACACTTCGGTGTTGTTGACCGCGTACCAGAAATCGAACTCTTTGGGCGTAGGAGGCATCCTGACCGAAGATACGGCACGGCCGGACCGGAAGCAAGGCCGCTTGTGCCGGGCGGCCGCCGGGCCGGAAGCCGGGCGTTGCGTTGCGGCCGGGGCCACGCTATGATCGGGGCCCAATGAACGTCTGGAAATTCATCCAGCGGCTGTGCCTGATCGCGATCATCCTCCTGGTCGCCGGCATCGTGGCCAGTTTCTTCCTGCCCTTGGCCAAGCGCCAGCGCACCATGCGCGCCCGGGCCGACGAACTGCGGCACGACATCCAGCGCGAGGCGGAATATCTCCGCGTGCTGAAAATGAAGCAGCAAAAACTGCAGGAAGACCCCCGCTTCGTCGAAAAAATCGCCCGCGAAAGCCTGGGCTACGCCAAGCCCGGCGAGACGGTATTCAAGTTCGCCAACGAAGACGAGCCATAGCGGGCGGCCGCCCAGCGGAGTTCCGCGGCGATGCCGTCCGCGAGCGTGGCGGAGCGCATTTTTTCCGGCAAAACGGAGTAGGTGTAGGTTTCGACTTCGCCGAAGACCTGCCGCGCCTTTTTGAAAATAGCGGGAGGCAGAAGGTCGCGCGTGGAGCGCAGAGGGCCGGAGCCTTTCCAGGTCAGCGGAACGTGGTAATGGGTGCGGACGACGGCGCGCGCCGGCAGCTTGGGCAGTTCGGCCAGGGCGGGGGCGAGGTCGGGCCACTCGCCGATGATTTCGCCGTCGAGGGCGGCGCGGGTCTGGTGGAGATAATTGGGTTCGGCGAAGGGCGCAAGGGCGGCGCGGGCGGCCGGCACGTTGTCGCACTCGATCGCGGCGGAAAGTTGCATGCGGACGATGCGCGACCAGTCGATTTTTTCAAGCGGGCGGAATTCGACGGCGGCATGGCAGGCGTCGAGGCACCAGCCGATTTCGGGGCCGGTATTTTCCACGCGCTTGTCGAAAAGGTCCCAGGCGCAACCGGGTTCGGGCTCGACGGCGATGCGGACCTTGCCAAGGTCGCGGCAGAGCGCAGCCGCCTGGCGCAGGTTTTTGAGCGCCGCATAATCGTCGTCGGGGGAAATCCATTCCCCGCGCCAGCCGCCGGGCACGGTGGTGACGGTGCCCGTGGCGCCGGCGGGCACGTATCCGGACAGGAAGGCACAGGCCAAGCGGGTGTAGGCGAGCCGGTCCGGATCGGTCCAGTTGGGCCGGTAGACGTTCTCCTTGACCCGTACGCCTTGGAACCGGCCATAGGGGAAGGCGTTGAGCGCAAGCAGCACGCAGTCGTTCCGGGCCAGCCAATCGCGGAGGCGCGCGCGGTTGGCGGGAGCGGAAGCCTCGCGCAGGGCGCGGTTGCCGAGATGGAGACTTAGCGGGAAAGTGCGGTCGGGCGCGACCCGTTGCTTGACGGCGAGAACTTCGGTGTCGAGCGCCTTCCGGACGGCGTTCCAGGTGGCGGCGTCGTGGACGTTGAGGCAGTAGGAGAGAGGAAAGCGGGGGGGGGAAGAGTTCACAATTATCGGGGTCAGCCCTTGAATCTTGAATCTTGGCTCTGAGATTCAAGATTCAAGGGCTGACCCCTTCGGGCCAGTTGGGCGATGCAGGTGGACACGAGGGATGAGTCAACGGAATGGATTTCGATGCGGGAGCCGAGGGGAGCGGGCAGGGTGAGGGTCAATTCGCCGCCGAGGTGGGCGCGGAATTCTTCGAGGCCGGCGAGGATGGCGAGGCGTCCGCGGCGGTCGGTTTGCGCCAATTCCGGCGCGTAGACGGGCAGACCGCAGGCGCGCAGGACGTCGACCAGCCGGTGGGCTTGCTTTTGCGGCAGGAGGCCGGCGCGGGCGGCGTAGAGGGCGTCGAGGGCGATGCCGACGGCGACGGCGTGGCCGTGGGACAGGTGGTGGTGCGACATCGATTCGAGCTTATGCGCGGCCCAATGGCCGTAGTCGAGGGGGCGGGCGGTGCCGAGTTCGTAGGGATCGCCCGAGGTGGCGATATGGTCGAGATGCAGCAGCGCGCAGCGCCGGAGGATGCGGCGGATCGCGGGCAGGTCGCGCCGGCGGATCTTGGGCGCGGCGCGCTCGATGGCGCGGAAAAAGGCGGCATCCTTGATGGCGGCGACCTTGACAGCTTCGGCGATGCCGTTGAGCAGCAGCGGCAGCGGCAGCGAGTCGAGGAAATCGGCGTCGTTCAGCACGGCCCAGGGCGGGGCGAAGGTGCCGAGCAGGTTTTTCGCGCCGGCGTAGTTGATGGCGTTTTTGACGCCGACGCCGGAGTCGCACTGGGCGAGGGCCGTGGTGGGCACGCGCACTAGGCGCACGCCGCGGTGGAAAAGGGCGGCGGCCAAACCGGCGGCGTCGAGAAACGCCCCGCCGCCGACGGCAATGCAGAACGAATGGCGGCAGATGTTGCCGGCGCGCAGGGCGTCCAGAATCCGGCGGACGGCGGCGGTCGATTGCTTGACGGCCTCGCCGCCCGCGATGGCCAGTGGGGCGCGGACCAGTCGCACGAGCTTGGACTTGTCCGCAAAATAGGCGCGAATTTGTGCGGAAAGTTCGGGAAAGGCCGCGGCGACGCCTTTGTCCAACACCACGAGACACCGCCGCGGCCGGGGGCCGTCGCCGCGGTTCAAGGCGTCGAACAGCGCGGGATTGCACGGCGAAAACAGATGCCAAGTGAAGACGACGGGAAAGTCGTGGCGGACGACGATGCGCTGGTGATGGACGGACACGGGAGCGGATTTCCTCTTTTTGATGGAAGCGCTCCGCATGGCCGCTGGGTTCACGCCGGTTTCCAGGAATCCTTGAGGGAGACGGTGCGGTTGAAGACGGGGGCGTCGGGGCGGCTGTCGGGCTCGGCGTAGAAGTAGCCGACGCGCTCGAACTGGAACCGGTCGCCGGCTTTGGCTTCGGCCAGGCCGGGTTCGACGAGGGCCCGGACGACCTGCAGCGAGTCCGGATTCAGGTGCGACTTGAAATCGACGTCCTTGTCGCCGTCGGGCTCGGGGACGTTAAAGAGGCGGTCGTAGAGGCGGACTTCGACGGGCCGGGCGGCATGGGCGGGCACCCAATGTATGGTGGCCTTGACCTTGACGGCCGCGTCCATCGGCGCGAACGTGCCACGCACGGCGGTCACTTGGCCGGCGGCGTCCTTTTCGACGCCGGTGCAGGTGAGGAAGCCGGCGTTGCGCAGGCGCACGGACTTGCCGGGGCTGAGGCGGAAATATTTCGGCGGCGGGACTTCGGCGAAGTCTTCGCGCTCGATGAACAGTTCCGGGCCGAAGGGGATTTCGCGCTCGCCGGCGGCGGGGTCTTCGGGATTGTTGGCGCCCTTGACGGTGGCGGGCAGGTCCGCCGCGTTTTCGATCACGACGCGCAGCGGGTCGAGCACGGCCATCGCGCGGCGGGCGGATTTGTTCAGCTCGTCGCGGATGCAATGTTCGAGCAGGGCGACGTCGGTGAGCGAATCGTACTTGGTGACGCCGACGCGTTCGCAGAATTCGCGGATGGCGGCGGGGGGTACGCCGCGGCGGCGCAGGCCGCACAGCGTGGGCATCCGGGGGTCGTCCCAGCCTTGCACGAGCTTTTGCTGCACCAGTTCGAGCAGCTTGCGCTTGCTCATCACGGTGTAGGTCAGCGACAGGCGCGCGAATTCCATTTGCTGCGACGGGAAAAGGTTGCAGTTGCGGATGACCCAGTCGTAGAGCGGGCGGTGCACTTCGAATTCGAGGGTGCACATCGAGTGAGTGATTTTTTCGAGGGCGTCCTCGATGGGGTGCGCGTAGTCGTACGCGGGATAGATGCACCACGTGTTGCCGACGTGGGGGTGGGGCACGTGCCGGATGCGGTAGATGACCGGGTCGCGCAGGTGGAGATTGGGCGAGGCCATGTCGATCTTGGCGCGCAGCACCTTGGACTCGTTGGGAAATTCCCCGGCGCGCATCCGCCGGAACAAATCGAGATTTTCCTCGGGCGAACGGTTTCGGAAAGGGGATTCTTTGCCGGGCTCGGTAGGGATGCCGCGGTAGGTTTTCCACTCGTCGCCGGGCACTTCGCAGACGTAGGCCTTGCCGGCGCGGATGAGGCCGCAGGCGAGTTCGTACATCTGCTCGAAGTAGTCCGAGGCGTGGTAGTAGTGCGGGCCCCAGTCGAAGCCCAGCCAGCGGACGTCCTCCTTGATGGAATCGGTGTATTCGACGTCTTCCTTGACCGGATTCGTGTCGTCCATCCGCAGGTGGCATTCGCCGCCGTTTTCGAGCGCCATGCCGAAGTCGAGGCAGATGGCCTTGGCGTGGCCGATGTGGAGATAGCCGTTGGGCTCGGGCGGAAAGCGCGTGACGACTTGGCCGCCGTACTTGCCGGTGCGGTTGTCCGCCGCGATGATTTCGCGGATGAAGTGCATGGTCTTGGCGGGGGCAGGCGGCGTGTTCATGCTTTTTCCTTGGCCGCCTCGAGGGCGGCCTTGCGTTCGTAGAACTGGCGGGCCCGCCGGCGGACCGCGGCGAGGCGCGGGTGGTTGGCTTCCTTCATGCCCGCGCCGAACGCCGCCAGCAAATCCCCCGCGTTGCCGTGCAG
>JAKLIL010000088.1 GCA_022709625.1 Verrucomicrobiota bacterium | reverse complement strand
TTGCCAGTAGTCGTGGTCGGCGGCCGAGGGCAGTTCGCGGCGGGCCAGATCGAAAAAATCGTGCCGGGTCATCGTGCCGTCGAAGTCCGACACCAGGATTCGCTGGGGAGATTTGCGCACGGGGGGAGTTAAGCAGAACTCGCGGATTCGGAAAAGGGCAAGCGCAACTCAACCGAAACCGGCGGCATCGTCCAGCGGGCGGATCTCGCGCGGGGGGGTGCCTTTGACCACGATGGCTTTGACGGGCCGGGCGGGGCAATTCACTTGGCAGGCGCCGCAGCCCCGGCACATGTCGGGTTTGACCACGGGGCACAGGACGCCTCGGTTGTCCACGGTGTCGATGGCGAGATACGGGCAGTACTCGTGGCACACCAGGCAATATTGCCCGTCGCGCCAGGCGATGCATTGGTGGGGATCCACTTCGGCCAACCCCATGGCGCGGTCGCGTTTGGCCGCCAGCGCCACCCGCTCGATGGCCCCGGTGGGACAAACCCGGGTGCATTCGTGGCAGTATTCGAAGCAGTGGGCCTTGGCATAATCGACGACCGGCGTCAGGAATCCCGCCAGCCCGCTGGCGCCGAAGTCCGGCCGGAGGATGCCGTAGGGGCACGCCCGAATGCAGGCGCCGCATCGGGCGCACATGCCCGTGAATTTGTCTTCCGGCTGCGCGCCAGGCGGGCGGACGGCTAGCGGCTGGCGGGGAAGCACTCGCCGCAACGCCAGGGCCGCCGCGCCGCCCGCCGCCGCCCCGAGGAACGCCCGCCGACCGAAAATAATTTGGCTTGGTTTCGCAACACCGGGCGCAGGCCGGAGTGTTGCCCGTCGCCGCACAGCGGCCAGCAGGTCTTGCAAGGCGCCTAGCGGACAAATCCGCTGGCACCACGCCTGCGGCGCAAGCCAACCGATCGCCAGGACGGCAGGCAAGCCGGCGGCCAAGGCAAAGGAAGTCCAGGCCAACGGCATGCGCCAGGTGCTGAAAAAACCATTGAAGAGGGCGAGGGGATCCAGCCAAATGAACAACGGATAACCCGCCAAGGCGCCACCCGCCAGGATCGGCAACAACCATTGGCCAATCGGGGGCCAGCGCGCAAAGCGGCGATGCCCATTCCCGTTGAGTTTGCCGATGGCCTCGGCAGCAAAACCCACGGGGCACAGATAGCGGCAGAACCAGCGACTGCGGAAATAGCCGATGATCAGCACGGGAAGCCCGAGCAGAAGCCAACCAGAGGCGGTGTGGGCCGCCATCGCTCCCAGCAGGTTCAGGATCGGGCTCAGGGACGGAAAGAACAGAGAGGCCGCGCGCCACGGCAAGAACTGAACAGCAAGGATCGCCGCCACGAGAAAGGCCAGCGCGCGAATCCAGTTTCGTTTCATATGCGAAGGTGCTGGATATCGACCTTGGCCAGGTCGCCGCACCCGACGCCCATGTCGTGGGCGATCTTGATATACGGAACGGAAAACGGCTCCATGGCGAACAATGTAGCCACGTAGGCATCCACCGCCACGGGGTCGTGGCCGAAAACGAGTCGGTTGGGGTATTCCAACTTGCCGGGCCCGCGCGGACCATTGGTCGTCATGATGCGCGTGGCGTCCACGACGATGAGATGGGCGCGAATCCGCCCGTTAAAATCCGCGATGCATTGGTGCAGGCCGGCGCGATGCCAGAAGCCGCGGTCGCGGACGGAGCCCATCCAGTTTTTCAGGCTGGCGGTCAGCGTGGCTCCGCGATGGGTTTTGGCGACCGGCATGTTGATCAAACAATCGGTTTCCAGGATGTCCCGGACCAGGTCGACGTTCTTCAGGATTTTCGCGTTGGGAATTTCCACGGTCTGGAAATCCTTGTCGGCCGGTTCGTAGAGACGGGCGCCGGCGCGCTTGGCCGCCGCACCGATTCCGCTCATTTCGAAGCTCTTCGCAGCGGGGGAGCAGGGGTTTTCGGGGATGGCCACCTTGGCCGCGCCGGCGTCGAGGCAGGCGCGGACGCACGCCTCGACCAGGACGGGATGGGTGTTGGCACCCTGTTCGGGCGTGGAAGCCCATCCGGCGTTGACTTTCAAGGTGACGCGGCGGTCTTTCTGGACGAAGGCGTCCCAGCCACCGAGGCGTTCGATTCCCGCGGCCAGCATGGCGGGCAGGTCCGTGCCGTGGACGACGACCACGCGGGGGAGGGCCGGGTCGGATTGGGCGAACAGGCGCTGCGGATCCAGCGCCAACGCGACGGCCGCGGCCGCCGAAGTCTTCAAGAATTCCCTGCGATCGATGGGACGCATGACGGGTTGCTTCAACAAGTACCGTAGCGGTCGCCGCCGTCCCTGTCAAACCTGCGCCGGTCTTTATCCGGAACGGGGCGGGCAGGGATTGGAATAGTTTTCCATGGCATGGAAAAAGTGCGATAATAACGGCCCATGAATGCTATTTTTTCGGCCGTGATGATCCTGTGGATTTTCGGCATGGTGATCTATCTGACCAAGGACATGTAGGGTTCTGTCCGTGCCGCCGCCGATTGCCAAGGTTGTTACGGATATCGCGCTGGACCGCGAATTCGACTATCTTGTGCCCGCGGAGTTGGCCGGCCAATTGCGGATCGGCAGCGTCGTCCGCGTGCCCTTCGGCCGGCGCTGGGCGCGCGGTTTCGTCGTCGGTCTGGCCGCGCGCTCCGATTATCCCAACCTGAAGGCCATCGAATCCGTCACGACCGATTTGCCGCTGTTCGACGAGCGCATGCTGCGGCTGGCGCGCTGGATCGCCGACTACTACGCCGCGCCGTTCGAGAGCGCCATCGCCGCCATCCTGCCCGCGGCCGTGCGGCGGGAGGGCGCCCGGTTCAAGGAACAGCTCGTGGCGCGGGTGTGCCCCGACGCGGCGCCTGCGCCCGCGGACGAAGCGGCCTTGGCGAAGAAAAGCCCCAGGCAGGCGCTGGCGTGGGAACGGCTCAAGCAATGCCGCGAAGCGACCGTCGCCGCGCTGGCGCAGGAAACCGGCGTGGCCCTGGCCGGGCTGCGCAGCCTCGAAAAGAAGGGCTGGATCCGCCTGGCGAAAGGCGTGGTCCGGCGCGATCCCCATGCGCGCATGACCGTCCTGCCGACCACGCCGCCGCCGCCGACGGCGGAGCAGACCGCCGCGCTGGCGGCCATTCGCCGCGAAATGGAAGCACCCCAACCGGGCGTGGTGCTGCTGCACGGCGTGACCGGCAGCGGCAAGACGGAGGTGTATCTCGCGGCCATCCGGGCCGCCCTCGACGCGGGGCAGGGGGCCATCGCCCTCGTGCCGGAAATCGCACTCACGCCGCAGACCATGGAACGCTTCCGGGGGCGTTTCGGGGATACCGTGGCGGTGCTGCACAGCCATCTCTCGGACGGCGAACGGCACGACGAATGGCGGCGGATCGCGGCCGGGCAAGCGCGGGTCGTGGTGGGCGCGCGCAGCGCGCTCTTCGCGCCCGTGCGCCCGCTGGGCCTGCTGGTGGTCGACGAAGAACACGAACCCGCCTACAAGCAGGACGAAGCGCCCCGCTACAGCGCGCGCGACGTGGCCGTGATGCGCGGCCATCTCGAAGGCTGCGCCGTGGTTCTGGGCAGCGCCACGCCATCCCTCGAATCCTATCGCCACGCGCGCGCGGGCAAATACCGGCTCGTGAACATGACCCGGCGGGTGGATCGCCGCGTCATGCCGACCGTCCGCGTGGTGGACATGCGCCTCGAGGCCGAAAAGGCCGGCGGGGCCCATCTGCTGTCGCAGGAACTGATCGAGGCCATCCGCCTGCGGCTGGGCCGGGCCGAGCAGACGATGCTGTTCCTGAATCGCCGCGGCTACGCCACCACCGTGATGTGCCCGGCGTGCGGCGAGGTCGAGCATTGTCCCAATTGCAGCGTCAAGATGACCTACCACCGCCAGACGGATTTGATGCTGTGCCATGTCTGCGGCGCGGTCCGGCCCGCGCCCGCCGTGTGCTCCAATCCCACATGCCGGGCGCCGAACGTCAAAATGGCGGGCGTCGGCACCCAGCGCGTCGAGGCGGCCGTGAAAAAAATCTTTGCCCGCGCGCGCGTCGCCCGGATGGATTCCGACACCACCGGCGCGAAGGATGCCCACGCGGAGATCCTTGGCCGGTTCCGGCGCGGCGACGTCGACATCCTCATCGGCACTCAGATGATCGCCAAGGGCCTGGATTTTCCGAACGTGACGCTGGTCGGCGTGATCCAGGCGGATCTCAGCCTGCAAATGCCCGATTTCCGCGCTGCGGAACGCACGTTCCAGCTGCTGACGCAGGTCGCGGGCCGCGCGGGCCGCGGAGACGTGGCCGGCGAAGTCTTCATCCAGACCTACGCTCCGTTCCATCCCGCCGTGCAGTCGGCCCGCACCGCCGATTTCGAGACCTTCTACGACCAGGAGATCGAATTGCGGCGCGAATTGGGCTATCCCCCGTTCTCGCGGCTGACCAGCGTGCTGTTCAAGGGCGCCGACGAGGCGGCGGTGAATGCGTGCGCCCGGGATTTCGCCGCCCGGTTGCGGGCCGCGCTGCCGGCCGCCGTGCGCCTGACCGGACCGGCTCCGGCGCCGCTGGCCAAGGCCAAGAATCTCTATCGCGTCCAACTCCTGCTGTGGGCCGCGTCCGCCCGGAACTACGTGCCGGCCCTGCGCGAACTGCTCAAGTCCTTCAAGGCACCCAAAGGCATTGCCATTGCCGCCAACGTCGATGCGCTTTCGCTGACATGAAGGTCCAGGGAAAATTTCCGGTGAAAGGGCGCGCCGGATTTTGCTACAATTCGGGCAACATCGGAAGGAGCATACGATGACCGATTTTGAAAAACTGGGCGTGTTTTATCTGGGCCGCATCTACGATCCCAAGGCGAAAGCCGCCACCCCGGAGCCGGTGCTCTACGACGCCAAGGACCTGACCACCCACGCGGTCTGCGTCGGCATGACGGGCTCCGGCAAGACGGGCCTTGGCATCGGCCTGATCGAAGAAGCCGCCATCGACGGCATCCCCTCCATCGTCATCGATCCCAAAGGCGACATGGGCAACCTGCTGCTGGCTTTTCCGGATCTCGGCGCCGCCGATTTCCGCCCGTGGGTAGACGAGGGCGAAGCCGCCCGCAAGCAGATGAGTTTCGACGACTTCGCGGCGAAAACCGCGGAGACGTGGGCCAAGGGATTGGCGGCGTGGGGGCAGGACGGCGCGCGCATCGCCCGCCTGCGCACCGCGGCCGACTTCGCGATCTACACGCCCGGTTCCCGCGCCGGCCTGCCGCTGTCCATCCTCTCTTCGCTCGCCGCCCCGCCGGCGGGTTTCGCCGACGACACGGCCGCGATGCGCGACCGCGTGGCCGCCACCGTTTCCGGCCTGCTGGCGCTGGCGGGCGTGGAGGCGGATCCCATCCAGTCGCGCGAACACATCCTGCTGGCAAACCTCGTCGACCGCGAATGGCGCGCCGGGAAAAACCTGGATCTGATGTCCATCATCCACGCGGTCCAGGAACCGGGGTTGGACCGGATCGGCATCCTGCCGCTGGAATCGTTTTTCCCCGCCAAGGACCGCTTTGCCCTCGCGATGCGCCTGAACAATCTCGCCGCCTCGCCGGGCTTTTCGGCCTGGACCGAGGGCGAACCGCTCGACGTCCAGCGCCTCCTCTACACGCCCGCAGGCAAGCCGCGCGTGTCCATCCTGTCCATTGCGCACTTGTCCGACGCGGAGCGGATGTTTTTCGTGACGGTGCTGCTGAACGAAGTGCTGGCGTGGACGCGTCGCCAGACCGGCACGTCGTCGCTGCGCGCGCTGCTCTACATGGACGAAATCTTCGGCTACTTCCCCCCGACCGCCAATCCGCCCGCCAAGATGCCGATGCTGACCCTGCTGAAGCAGGCCCGCGCCTTCGGCCTCGGCATCGTCCTATCGACGCAGAATCCCGTGGATCTCGACTACCGCGGCCTGTCCAACACGGGCACCTGGTTCATCGGCCGCCTGCAGACGGAGCGCGACAAGATGCGGGTCGTCGAGGGCCTGACGAGCGCGGCTGCGGGGGAGGGACTGGACCGCGGCACGCTCGACCGCCTGATGGCAAACCTTGGCAGCCGCGTGTTCCTGATGCGGAACGTCCACGAAGACGCGCCCGTCTTGCTGGAGTCGCGCTGGTGCCTCTCCTATCTGCGCGGTCCCATTTCCCCCGCCCAGATCGGGACCCTAATGGCCGACCGCAAAGCGGCGGCGGCGCCGCCAGCCCCGGCGGCTCCACCGGCACCGGGCGCTCCAGTCGCGGGCCCGGTCGTCCCGCCGCCGCCGGCCGCCGCCAAGACGGTCCTGCCGTCGTCCATTTCCCAAGTTTATTTTCAACCTCAGCATTTGCCGGCCGGCGCGGCCGTGGTCTACCGACCCGCGTTGTTTGCCGCGGCCCGCATCCATTTCGTGGATCTGAAACAGAAGCTCGATTCATGGCAGACCGTCAGGCATCTGGTCATGCCCGACCCGGTCTACGGCAGCCTGCAATGGACCGAAGCCCGGCCCGCACCGGAAGGCGAAGGCCGCGAGCCGCTGCCGGATGCGGGTTATGAAAATGTGCCGGCCGAGCTGGCCGATGCCAAGCGCTACGTCCAGCACGAAAAGGACTACCGGGCCTATCTGTCCGAAACGTTCACGCTGGAATTGGCCAGTTTGCCGACCCACAAGCTGGCGGCGAATCCCGGCGAAAGCGAAGGCGATTTCCGCATTCGCGCCGGACAGCTCCTGCGCGAAAAGCGCGACGGCGAGGTCGAAGAACTGCGGAAGAAATTCGCGGCCAAAGTCGCGGTGCTGGCCGAGCGCGAGCGGCGCGCCGCCGCCAAGGTCGAAAACGAAAAGGCGCAGCTTTCCCGCCAGCGCATGGGCACCATGATCAGCTTCGGCACCGCCGCGCTGTCGGTGCTGCTGGGGCGGCGGGCGGGCGGTCTCGGGCGCGCCGCCACGGGCATTGGTTCGATGAGCCGCAGCGGCAAGGAGAAACTCGACGTCGAGCAGGCCGGCCAGACGCTGGAAACGGTGCGGCAGCAGCGCGCCGAACTGGAAGCCGAAGTCGAACAGGAAATCGCCCGCGTGACCCAAGCCTACGATCCCGCCAATC
>JAKLIL010000087.1 GCA_022709625.1 Verrucomicrobiota bacterium | reverse complement strand
CACCCCTACGTGTCCATGGCCGCCATGCTGATTGGCGCCATCACGAACACCCTGCTCGACCCGCTGTTCATCTTCGTTTTCCACTGGGGCATGGCCGGCGCCGCCTGGGCCACCGTAATCTCCCAGGGCCTGTCCTTCGCGTGGTGCCTGGGCTACTTTCTGGCGCCGCGGCATGGCACCCGTCTCCGCCGCCGGAACCTGCGCCTCGACTTCCGGCAGATCGTCTGGCCGCTCCTTGCAATTGGCTTTGCGCCCTTCGCGATGAATCTGGCCAACAGCCTGCTCAATGTGATCCTGAACCGTGGACTGCGCCAATACGGGGGGGACGCCGCCATCGCGGTCATGGGCATCCTCAGCGCCTACATGAGCATCATCTTCATGCCCACCTTCGGCATCACCCAAGGCGCGCAGCCCCTGATGGGCTACAACTACGGCGCGCGCAAATACGCCCGCGTCCGACGGCTGTTCCACACCTGCGTGGTGGCCGCCACCGCCCTCTTGGTCGCGGGCTGGATCGTCAGCCAATCGTTTCCCGTGCCCATCCTGCGCCTGTTCGCGCCGGCGGATTCGGAATTGATCCCCCTCGGCGTGCGCGCCCTGCGCATCTTCACGCTCGCCTTTCCCGTCATCGGCTTCCCGATCATGGCCGGCAACCTGTTCCAAGCCATCGGAAAACCCGTGCAAGCCGGATTCATCGCCCTCGCCCGCCAAATCCTCCTGTTCATTCCCTTCCTCATCGTCTTTCCCAAATTCTACGGCCTGACCGGCATCTTCGCCGCCGCCCCCGCCTCCGACGTGCTGACGTGCCTCATCGCCTTGGTGCTCGTCTCACGCCAAATGCGCACCCTGCGCCGGATGGAAAGGGAAATGCCGTGAGGACCTGCGACACGTGCGGGGAGCAAATCCCGGCCCAGGCCCTGCTGTGTCCCTATTGCGACACGCCCCAGCCGGCAGCAATCGGCGGGCGCCCCGCCGGACCCGCCGTGCGCACCATCGACGTCGAAGCCGGACTGCCGACCGTGGCGGACGCCCTGCGCCGGCTGCAAGCGCAACTCGACCGTGCCCGCGCCGATGGCGTGCGCGTCGTCCGCGTCATCCACGGCTGGGGATCCATGTCCGGCGGCGGCGGCAAAATCCGCGCGGCCGCCCGCCACTGGCTGCGGGGGGAACATGCGGAAGGGCGCGTTGGCGCCGTCTTGTTCGGCGACAACTTTGCCTCCACCTGCCCCCCGGCCCGGGATTTCCTGCGGCGCCATCCCGCGTTGCGACCGTACGAAAGAAGCGACCGCAACAATTCCGGCATCGCCTTCGTCGAGCCATGAGGCCCTGCCCGCGGCCGGGCAAACCGGCCGCGGCCGCAGAATCCCCTGCGATATAAAAGCGCCGCGGAACGATCCGCGGCGCCGACCGGATTACACATCCAACGGTTATTGGTTTGCCATCGTGGCGGCGGTCCCGGTAGTTGCGCCCGTAGGAACAGTCGGAGTTTCGGTCTCCGTCTCGGTCGCAACGGGGGCCGTGGCGATTTCAACCGAGGCGGCGGTGGCCTTGATGTCGTCGGAAGATCCGGCCGAAATCTTGGTGCCATCCATCCGGCGATCCGTAAAGACCCCTTCCCGCACGGAGCCCTGGAAAGTACCCACGATTCTGCCGCCGCTGCCCGACACTTCGAAATTGGCCATGATGGCGTCGCCGTTCTCGGGCAGGGGGCTCTCGTAATAGGTGTACTTGGCTTGCCGCCCGGCATCGTTGGCTTCCTCCCCCGCGCCCACCTGGCCCACGTCGGTATTTTGGGCGCCGGAAGCCGAAATGATTTTGTTGATTTCGCCTTGGTAACTCATGCCCGTGTTGTCGGTGACGGTGAGGTATTGGGCGTCTTGATGGACGGTGAAGGAATAATCCTCGACCTCCGTCGTGCCGAATTCGGTACCGCTTTCCTCGGTGCCTGCGATGGCATAGGCGTAGGATACAGTGACGGTGGCGTTGCCGTCCGTTGGGATAAAGGCATCCGGAACCACGATAGACCATTCACCCGTGGCGTAATTGATGGTGCCGCTGCCGCCGTTGCCCGTCAACACCTGGTCCCCATCATTGTCGGCAAAAAAGGCCCCTTCAGAGGTCGAGATCGTGACGGAGGCGATAACCAAATTACGTTTGGACACTTGCCCGCCGGCATTTGCCCGGTCTTTCAACTGGATAAAGGCTTCCGAGGCAGAGTTGGTCGCGCCCGGCGTACTTGGCTTATAATCGGGATCCAGCGTCGTCGTCACAGACCCGCGATACACGCCGCTGAAATTGACCCATTCATAGGATGAATTCCAGTTGTCCGCATCCCCGCCCGTATCCCAGTTGCAACCGGCCAGGCCGGCGGCGAGCGCCGCCGCCATGGCACCCATGCATGCAAATCGTTTCATCCCGTGCGTCTCCTTGCTCGATGCCCTTATTTTTTGGACCATAATCTTTCCGCGCGCGTGCCGTCAACGCCATTCGGCGGGCCGGTGCCAGCCCGACCCGCCGCAATGCGGTTATTTGCAATCAATCTTGATGAAAATGCGGCCATCCCGATCCAAGTCCGGCACCAGGTTGGTATAGGTTCCTGGAGCATTAACGATCACCTGCATGCCGGAGGGTACCCAGCCCGCCCCATTGGTCAAGTCGTTGTTTTCCAGGAAGTCCAGAATGGCCGGCGGAGTTGGCAGGCTTGTCACGGAATAAACCACCTCGATGTAATCGCTGCCGGGAAGGGCGTTCAGGATGTCGCCATCGGCAGATCCGCCGCTGCTAGGCTGGCTCGTCGAATCCCGCGGATCGGTGCCCTCGCTCACCTCGATGCCGTCGTTATAGCCGTCGTCGTCCGTATCCCAGTCCGCCGGGTCGGTGTCGTGCGAAGTCAGTTCCGCGTCATCGTCCAAGCCATCATAATCACTGTCCGCCAGCAGGGGGTTCGTGCCCAATGAACGCTCCAATTGGTTGGGCAGCCCGTCGCCATCCGGATCGCCGTCGGCGCCGTTGTTGCCACCGGCATCCAGCGGATCGAGCCCGTACTCGAATTCCCACCCATCCGGCAGGGTGTCGCCATCCGAGTCCTTCTTCAGCGGATTGGTCCCCAAGGCAACCTCTTCTCCGTCATCCAGCCCGTCTGCGTCGGTATCCGCATTCTTCGGATTGGTGTCCAGCGCGAGTTCATGTTCGTTGGGCAAGCCGTCGGCATCCGGATCGCCGTCGGCGCCGTCAGCACCAGCGGCATTACTGGGATTCAGGCCATACTTGACCTCCCAGCCGTCCGGCAGGGTGTCATTGTCGCTATCTGGATCGAGCGGGTCGGTCCCGTGGATGTTCACTTCCGCGCCGTCGGTCAAGCCATCGCCATCGCAATCGGCCACCATCGGCTTGGTGCCGAGAGTCAGTTCTTCGGCATTGGCGAGGCCATCGTTATCCGGATCGCCGTCGGCACCGTTGTCGCCAATGGCGCTGAGAGGGTTGAGACCCTCGGTGATTTCCCAGCCGTCTTTCATGCCGTCGCCATCCGTGTCGGCATTCAGCGGATCCGTGCCACGCGCCAACTCCTGATCGTTGGGCACCCCATCGTTGTCGGGATCACCGGCCGCGCCGTTGGCGCCCACGCCGCTCAGGGGATCGAGCCCGTACTTTTCCTCCCAGCCATCCGGCAGATTGTCGCCGTCGCTATCCGGGTTGTTGGGATCGGTCTGGGCGACCATTTCCGCGCTGTCGGTCAGGCCGTCGTTGTCCGAGTCCGCCGCCAGCGGATTGGTGATATATCCATCGGCTCCCGACGCAACTTCCTCTTGGTCGTTCAAACCATCGTCATCGCAATCGGAATCCAGCGGATTGGTGCCGTGTATATGCACCTCGGCGCCATCCAAGAGCCCGTCGCCGTCGGAATCCTTCGGATCCACGCCGGCGGGCAATCCGGTTGCACTGGGATAGGTTCCGAACCTGAATTCGTCGCCGTCGGACAGGCCATCGCCATCGATATCGGTAAGTTGGTTCATACCGAGCCCGCCCGAGAAGGTTTTTTCCCAGATGTCGGCCAGGCCGTCGTTGTCCGTGTCCGGATCGTGGATGACCAGGTCTTTGCCGGAAAGGGTGGCAGCGCCCTTCATTTCGATCATCTTGGCGGAATAATCAGTGGCATAAATGCTCGTGGCCGGCGTGCTGCTGACGCCGCCGCGCCTTGTAATGGTGACGGTTCCCCAGGTGATGCCCTGCAGCGTGGCCGGGGTACCCTTCACCAGGCCCCAGGCTTCGCCCGGATCCAGCATGCCGTCATTGTCGTGGTCCTCAAAAGCCCGGACATAATACTGGACCGCCTTGCCGAAGCGCAGGCCCATGAGCCGGTAATTGAAGTTGGCATCCGCCTTGACCTTGGCCACGGGCCGTTGGTCGAAGCCGCTGCCTTCAAAGGCCTCGACCACGATGTTGGGATTTGGGAGGAATCCGTAGTAATAGGCCCGGCCGGTGATCATGCCGGCGCCGCCCGCCGCGGGCGTTTGCAAGCCGACCGTGAATGTGGACCAGTCGCTGGTCCGGGAGGTTTCCGGATTGATGGCAGTCACCTGGATTCGGTACGCGCCGTTGGTGAACTTGTCCCAACCCGCCAGCAGCGGCAGGTCCATTTCCGCTTCGCCGGCCCGGTTGATATAGGGGGCAAATACCGTGGTGTTCAGCCAGGTGACGGTGCCAGCGGCGTTTTGGATCTGGATCCGGAGTTGCGGGGTGGTGGGATCCAAATTCCGGATCCGCAACATCTCTTGGGCATGGATGATCGTTCCAAGGCTTTCAATCGCTGGCACGGGCAGCGTGGTCGGATAGCTGATGGTATTGGTGATGGAAGCCACCTGCATGTCGTTGGCATCCCACACATTGCAGACATAGGTGTCCGCCATGACTCCCATGCCCGCGTTGCGCAAATCGAATTCATGCAGATAGTTCCGTTTGGCTGCGCAGCCGCCCCGCGTAAAGGACTTCACCAAGGTGGTTCCGCGCTTCACGTAAATCGTGAGTTGCGCGTCATCCCCGGAGGCGGTTGCACCTTCATTTGTTCCGCCGCTGGCGCCCGCCCAACTGAAACGCAAGTAGCCACTGGCTTTTTCGCGCAGGGCAATGTCGATCGTGGCTTCGCCCCAACTGATGTTGTCCGGCATGTATTCGCTGAAGCCCATCAGTTCCCCGTCGTTCCATTCGCCATCGTTGTTTTCGTCCACGAAGGCCATGAAGTAGTTCTTGCCCTGCCGCAGGTAGCCGCCGTCTTTCCAGTCGGTGATGCTCAAGGAATTGCCATCGCGGATGGGCGCCGTCAGCGCCAGGGAGGTCTTGGCGTCCGGACAGTTCATCGCCGAATCGGTATAGGCCCAGATACGCAGGGTGCCCAGGATTTCCGGGCAATCCGTCTTGAACCGGAACATGATGCGCGGAAGGGGATGGGACGAGGCCCGGTCGGGCCAGCAGTATGGGACGGAATAGCCGGTGCCGCTGATCCAGTTGGAGGACACCAAGCCCTCCTTGTTCGTGGTGACTTCATAGACGTTGGCGCTGCTGGTCTTGTAATACGCCATGTATTCAGAGAAGTTGTCCCAACCGTCGCCGTCGGGATCGAGATTGGCATCGAAGCGCAGCGGGCTGCAGGCATCGGGAAAGAGGGACTCCCAGCCGTCGGGGATGTTGTCGCCATCCATGTAGAGCGAACCGTAGGCCGCGCCGCTCGCCGGGCTGTCGTAGTCGCCCACCCCGTCGCCGTCGGTGTCGAATTCAAACGGATTGGTGCCGGCCAGCCACTCGGCGCGGTTGTTGAGGCCGTCGTTGTCGGGATCGCCCCAGGCGCCGTTGACGAAGTCGGCCTGGCTGAAGATATAGTCCACCCGTCCATCGCCGTCGATGTCCACGTTCGATGTGATGGAATCGCCGAAGCCACCGTCATTCTCGTTGAGCCCGTAGCGGATTTCCCAGGCATCCGGCAGGCCGTCGCCATCGGAATCCCGGCCCCCGCTGGGCACGTAGCCGCCGGTCTCGCCCGAGCTCGTTGCCGGGGCCGTTTCGTAGAACTCGACCACGCCGGACATCTTGGCCGCGTTGGCCCACTGGTTTTCCCAGTCGCGCAGCACGGTGTAGTCTTCGGTGCTCGGGATGTAGCCCCAGCGCCGCCAGACATGGTCTTCGTACTTGTAGGCCAGCCCTTCGCTTTGGATGGTCACGTACAGGGCGGCGGCATCGGCCGCGCTGGTCACGGGCACCAGGAGCGCGCCATCCCACTCCACGATGGCCTCCATCGAATGCAGGAAGAATCGCTGGCCCGGCAGCAACGGATCGGCCTCCAGGACGCGCACATCGCCCGCGTCATCCAGCCCGTTGTAGATGTAGACCATGTTGCTGGGCGGGCAAATGAACATGTCGCCCACGGCCGGGGGATACCACGACTTGGTACTGTCATTGATAGCGGCGATGGTGTTGACCTGCCCCGCGACCATGGCGCGGGCATCCGCCAGCCAATGGCGGCCCTTGCCCCAACGCTGCCAGATCGTGCCATCATACCGGTAGAGGATGCCTTCCGCAAAATTCCAGCCGAAGTCGCCCGGATTCGCGCTGCCGGTGCCGGCCACTACATTCGTGAGGTAGAACACGGGGCCGACGCCCGTCAATTCCTTCACCACGCCGGATTCGTTGACGAACACCTGCGCGCCTTCGACCCAGGTGTCGCCATCCACCATGTCGCCAGCCGCCGGACGGGCGGTATACTTGACGGAATACAGCAGGTTGGTGATGCGGGCGCTATCCCACGTATTGCTGCTGAGGGTCGGCCAACCGCCATCGTCAAAGTTGAAGTAGGCCGCCAGCCCCTCTTCCTGGCCTTCCAGCAATTGGGTCATCGAGGCCGAGATGCTGGAGCCATCGCGGATCGTGGACCACAGCCGCAGTTCGTCCACGAAGCCGTGGAAGCGTTCCCCGATGCGAATGATGCTGGACGGCCCCTCGCCCATCGCGGGGGAGCTGACATTGGGATCCTGCCGAGAACCCACCAATGTGCCGTTCACAAAGAGGGTCAGCCGTTTGCCGGACCCGTCATAGGTGGCAGCCAGATGCGTCATTTTCT
>JAKLIL010000086.1 GCA_022709625.1 Verrucomicrobiota bacterium | reverse complement strand
CTCCGAGGTTCCGATGCCGAAGGCCAGCGCTCCAAAGGCGCCGTGGGTCGCGGTATGGGAATCGCCGCAGACGATCGTCAGGCCCGGCAGGGTCAAGCCCAGTTCCGGCGCCATGATGTGCACGATGCCCGTCGCGGGATCGTCGATTCCGAACAGTTTCAAGCCGAATTCCGCGCAGTTTTTCCGCAGGGCGTCGATCTGGGCTTTGGCGATCCGGTCCTGGATGTTGGCGGGATCGACCGTCGGCACGTTGTGGTCGATGGTCGCCACGTTCAGCTTCGGCCGGCGCACGCGGCGCCCCGCCAGGCGCAGCCCGTCGAACGCCTGCGGGCTCGTCACCTCGTGGACGAGCTGGCGGTCGACGTACAGCAGCGCCGAACCGTTCGCTTCCTCGCGGACCACGTGCCGCGACCAAACTTTGTCGTAGAGGGTTGTGCTCATATTCGTTCCGCACTATACGGACCGCGTCGGCCCCCTGCAAGCCCCCACCCCGGCTCTGCCGAACCACCCACCCGCCGCCGTTCCCCGACATGGTTGCAACGCCGCCATAACCACGGCGCGCCCACTTCCGCGCCCACTTCCGCCTTGTTTTCACGCCGGGCTTGGACCATGCTGTGCCCGTTTTGGAGCCCGCGATGCTTCTGCGCCACTTGCTGCTGCCCGAAATCCAGGATCTCATCGAAGCCGGACGGCTCAACGACGTCCGCGAGTTCCTCGCCAAGCAACCCGGGCCCGAAATCGCCGAATTGCTCACGGCGCTCGACGACAAGGAGCGCGTCTTGCTTTTCCGGCTGCTGCCCCGCCAGTTGGCCGACGAAGTCTTCTCCCTGCTCGACCCCGCCTTCCAGAATCTCCTGCTGGAAAACATGGCGCAGGAAGAGGTCCGGCAGGTCCTCTCCGGCCTGACGCCCGACGACCGCACGGCCTTGTTCGAGGAATTGCCCGCCCGCGTCACCCAGGGGTTGCTCGGACTGCTCAACGACAAGGACCGCAAGCAAGCGCTGACGCTCCTGAGCTATCCCGAAGGCAGCGTCGGCCGCCTTATGACCGACCGGTACGTCAAGGTCGAGCCCGAATGGACCATCGCGCAGGCCATGGAGCACCTGCGCAAGGCTGGCCTGGATTCCGAAACCATCGCCATGCTGTACATCACGGATGCCCGCGGCCGGCTGACCGACGATCTGCGCCTGCGCAAGCTAATCATCGCCGACCCCGCCCTGCGCGTGGCCGATCTGCTCGACGGCCACTACGCCTGCCTCCACTCCCTCCAGCCCCGCGAGGAAGCCGTGCAGACGTTCAAGAAATACGACCTCTACGCCCTGCCCGTAGTCGATGCCGACGGCATCCTGCTGGGCATCGTCACCATCGACGACATCCTCGACGTGGCCGAAGCGGAAGCCACGGAAGACTTCCACAAGTTGGCCACCGTTCGACCGCTGCAGGTGAATTTCAAGGACGCCACCCTGGCCCTGCTCTTCCGCAAGCGCATCGGCTGGCTGCTCGGCCTCGTTTTGGTCAACATTTTCACCGGGATGGGGATCAAGATTTTCGAGGACACCATCGTGGCGGTCGCCGCGCTGGTCGCCCTCATGCCGCTGCTGATCGGCAGCGGCGGCAACGCCGGCGCCCAGGCCGCGACGCTCGTCGTCCGCGCGATCGCCACCGGCGAAATCGGCTCGGAGGACTGGTGGAAGCTGGTCCTGCGCGAAATCGGCGTCAGCGTGGCCATCGGCCTGGCCATGTCGGCCGCGGCCTTTTTCCTCGGGTTGGCCTTGGGCAACCTCCACGTGGCGCTGGTCGTCGCCCTCAGCATGACCACCGTCGTGGTCGCCGGCAGCCTTCTGGGCACGGTGTTGCCCATGGTCCTCAACCGGCTCCAGCTCGATCCGGCCACGGCCAGCGTGCCGCTGATCACGTCCATGGCCGACATCTTCGGCGTGTTGATCTATTTTTCGATCGCCAACGCCGTGCTCCGTTTCTTCCCCATCGCGCCAACCTGAGGAGGAAGTCCATGAATCCACGCCTGCCGTTCGTCGCGTACCTTGTGGCGACCGTCCTGTTCGCGCCCGCCGGTTCCGCCCAACAGCGCATCGAATTCCAGCGGCATAAATTCGATCGCTCGCGCTTCGAGCGCCCAGGCCAACCCGCGACGCCACCACCCGCTACGCCGGAGCCGGCCGAACCCATCGGTTCCCCCGCCCCCGCCGCCACCGAATTCGGCCTGCCGACAATGTCGCGCCGCCGGCCCCGGCGGATACGGCCGTATTTTCATCCAACGCCGTATTGCCGGCGCGGCCCGGCCCCGGCGGCCCGCCCCGCCCGGTGGGGCTCACGCCCGAGCAACAGGCCGTCTACGACGCGCCCCGCTGGGACGACGTGCCCGCCAAGTGGTTCGGCAACGCCAAGGACCACGACGAACTCGTCGAACTGCAGAAGAAAACCGGCGCCTGCCTGCTCGTCTACTTCAAGAATTTCGCCGTGCCCAACGAGAAGGGGCTATGCAGCTGGTTCGAGAAAAGCATCACCACCGACATCAAGTGGCGCAAGGCGATGAAATACTACCTCAAGCTGGAAATCAACGTGCCCGGCACTTCCGCGGTCGAGGAGCTTGTCGCCCGCTATCGGGCCGGCAAAACGCCCGCCCTGTTCGTCGTCAGGCCCGGCAGCACCCAAGGCACGCGCCTGCAGGTATTCAAGTATTCGCCCGGCATGCGGCCCGAACCCATCGAAACCGAAGTGCTCCTCGAGGCCCTCAAGACGGCCAGCACGCCGGCCTACCAAACTCTTTTCTAGCCCCGCGCGTGCGCGCCGCCGTCCAGTTTGCCGCCATTGCCCGGCTCGCCTGCCTCGAGGCCGTGCGGCGGCCCGTGTTCCTGCTGGTCGCCCTGACCGTGTACGCCGGCATCGTGCTGATGCCGTTTCTGCTGCACTACACCCTTGGCGAATCCGCGCGCATCATCCGCGACAGCGCCTTGGCGCTCTATTTCGTCGGCGGGCTGCTGCTGGCCGCGACCGCGGCCGGCGAAGCCCTGGCGCGCGAACTGCGCCGCGGCACCGCCGCGACGGTTCTCGCCAAGCCCGTTCCGCGGGCCATGTTTTTCCTGGCCAAGACGGCCGGCATTGCCGCCGCCCTGCTGCTGTTTTCGCTGGCCGCGCTCGCCGCGACTTTGCTGGCCGTCCGCGCCGGCGCCAGCGAACCGCAGCGCGACTGGACCGCCGCCCTGCCGGCCCTGCTGGCGGTCATCCTCGCCCCGGCGCTCGCCGGCGCCTGGAACCATCGCACGCACCGCCCGTTCGCCTCCGCCGCGTTTTTACTGCTGCTGCTTTTCCTGCTGCTGGCGCTGGGCGTATCCGCCGCGCTGGCGACGCCCCTCGACCACTTCGTCTTCCCCGCGAATTTCGACTGGCCGATCCTGCGCGTCGGCCTGCTCCTGATCCTCTGCCTCGGCATGGTCGTCGCGTTGGCGGCCGCCTTGGCCACGCGCCTGCAGGTCGCGCCGGTCCTGCTGGTCTGCGCCGGCGTGTTCCTCTGCGGCCTGATGGGCGATTGCCTGCTCGGCCCGCGGCTGGCCGATTCCTGGGCCGCCCGCGCCACCTATGCCGTTTTGCCCAACGTGCAGGCCTTCTGGCTGCTCGACGCCCTCGATCTGGCGCCCACCATCCCGGTCGACTACCTGCTGTTGGCCGCCGCCTACGCCGCGGCGTGGTCGGCCGCCGTGCTCTGCCTCGGCCTCGTTTCGTTCCAGCGCCTGGAGATTTCCTGATGCCCCGCCGCCCCTCATGGCCGGTGCCGGATTCATTTATGCTATTTGCAAATAGCATAAATGCCCGGTTTTCCACGCCATGGAAAAGTTTTCGGCCGGTTTTCCACGCCATGGAAAATTCCAGCCCGTTTTTTCCACGCCATGGAAAAATTTTCGGCCGGGTTTCCACGCCATGGAAAAACCTGTTGCGTCCGGGACGGGCCGGCCTCATGTTTCCGCCTTGACCGCCCATGCCAACCGCCATCCAAGCCGAAACCCTCAGCAAGACCTTCCGGGACTTCTGGCGCCGTCCGTGCGTCGAAGCCGTCCGGTCGATTTCCTTCGAGGTCCCGGCCGGCCAGATCTTCGGCTTGCTCGGGCCCAACGGGTCGGGCAAATCCACCACGCTCAAGATGATTCTCGGGCTGCTGTTTCCCAGCGCCGGCACGCTCGCCGTCCTGGGCTCCTCCCCGCGCGCCACCGCGGTGAAGCGCCGCATCGGCTATCTCCCCGAGGAATCCTACCTCTACCCCCACCTGACCCCGCAGGAAACCCTGGCTTTTTACGCCAAGCTCTTTCCGCTCGCCGCCGCCGACGCGCGGCGCCGCATCGGTGAATTGCTCGATATGGCCGGCCTCGCCCACGCCCGCCACCGCCCCGTCGGCGAATTTTCCAAGGGCATGGCGCGCCGCATCGGTCTCGCCCAAGCCTTGCTGAACGATCCGGATCTCGTCGTTTTGGACGAGCCCACGGCGGGCCTGGATCCCCAGGGCGCCCGCCAAGTGAAAGATCTCATTCTCGCCCTCGCCGCGCGCGGCAAGACCGTGCTGCTGACCTCGCATCTGCTGGCCGACGTGGAAGACGTTTGCCAGCAAATCGCCATCCTGTTCAACGGCCGCATCCTCGCCCGGGGCACGCTTGACGGCCTGCTTGCTCAAAAGGACAAGACGACGCTTACCTTCCCGACGCCGTCCGACCCCGCGGCGTTGAAACGGATTCTGGAAGCGACGCGCGCCGCGGTCGGCGCCGATCCGACCCTCGACCATCCCCGTCAAGGTCTGGAGCCCTACTTCCTGCAGGTCATCCAGGACGCCGCGCGGCAGCCCGACGCAACCGACTCCGGAGCCCGCCCCGCCGCGCCGTTGGCGCCGTTTCTCCGCCAATAAAGCGGCGCAAAAAAACCGTCCGGGACCGGCCTGCCGACGCCGATCCACAACGGTTGCAAAATGGACCCTTGCCTAGAAACGGAACAGCACGCCGGCGTTGGCGTTCGACCCGGTGAATTCCGCATTCTCGCCGTCGGGATCAACCGCTACGTCGTCGATTTCCACCTCGTCCACTTCGTCGTCCAAGGCGAGCATCACGCCGCCCACCCCAAAGAAACCAAGGATGTCCGCGAAATCGACGTCGACGGTGCCCGATGGACTGTCCCGCTGGAAATCCTGCATGACATAGTAGCCCTCGCCGCTGCCGACATAACCCGTGATGGGCGTGTCCCGCAGCGGGAAATTGAACCGCGGATCGGCTTTCACCGGCACCCCGAAAAGGTTGTCGCACTCGATATCGTCCTCCTCGAACCTAGTCACGGAGGACGCGCGCAATTCGGCGGCCAGATAGTCGGCGATGCCGAATTTGAACTTCAAACCGCCGCCGTATGCCTTCCCGATGCCGTCGGTTTCCATGCAGGTTCCAACCACGCCGAGGCTACCGCCGGTCGCGTTGGCCGAGAAGGTTCCCCATCCAATCGCCGCCAACGCAAGCAACGCTTCCTTCATCGTTTTTTCCTCAATATAATACATCGCACGATCGGCTCCTCTCTCCATGGATTGAGGGCGGGGTTCCTTCCTGACAAGTTCGCTCCCAAGGGGTTCCGTTTTTCCTGTTGCACCCTCTTCGCCTTGTGGTATCCTGCCGCCCCGTGTGCGTTCCGGCCCTGATTCCGGCCGGCATTCGCCTTTTGATTTTAAAAAAACCCGGAGCAACCCATGAGCAAAGAGAAGAAGATCGCCATCATCGACGGCAACGAGACCGCCGCCCACGTCGCGTACAAGACGTGCGAAGTCGCCGCCATTTATCCCATCACCCCTTCCTCCAACATGGGTGAATGGGCGGACCAGTGGATGTCCGAAGGCCGCAAGAACCTGTGGGGCACCGTCCCGTCCGTCGTCGAAATGCAGTCCGAAGGCGGCGCGGCCGGCGCCGTGCACGGCGCGCTGCAGTCCGGCGCCCTCACCACGACCTTCACGGCCTCGCAGGGCCTGCTGCTGATGATCCCCAACATGTACAAGATCGCCGGCGAACTGACCTCGACGGTCTTCCATGTCTCCGCCCGCTCGCTCGCGGCCTCGGCGCTCTCCATCTTCGGCGACCACCAGGACGTGATGGCCTGCCGCCAGATCGGCTGGGCCATGCTCGCCTCCAACAGCGTCCAGGAAGTGATGGATACCGCCCTGATCGCCCAGGCGGCCACCCTCCAGTCCCGCGTGCCGTTCCTGCACTTCTTCGACGGCTTCCGCACCTCCCACGAGGTCAACAAGGTCGAACTGCTCGCCGACGAGATCATCCGCGCGATGATCAGCGACCAGCTCATCGCCGACCACCGCGCCCGCGCGCTGAATCCCGAAAAGCCCTTCATCCGCGGCACCGCGCAGAACCCGGACGTCTATTTCCAGGGCCGCGAAGCGGTCAACAAGTTCTACGACGCCTGCCCCGACGTCGTCGCCGCGACGATGGAGCAGTTCGGCAAGCTGACCGGCCGCCAATACCGCCCGTTCGACTACATCGGCGCCCCCGACGCCGACCGCGTCGTCGTGCTGATGGGCTCCTCCGCCGAAACCGCCCTCGAGACCATCGAGGCGCTGCAGCAGCAGGGCGAGAAGGTCGGCGCCGTCGTCGTGCGCCTCTACCGGCCCTTCTCCACCAAGTATTTCTTCGCCGCGCTGCCCAAGTCCGCCAGGGCCATCGCGGTCCTCGACCGCACCAAGGAACCCGGCTCCGACGGCGAGCCGCTCTACAAGGACGTCCTCGGCGCCCTCGCGCAGGGCGTCGCAGCCGGCGATTTTCCGGCCATGCCCAAGGTGATCGGCGGCCGCTACGGCCTTTCCTCGAAGGAATTCACCCCCGCCATGGTCAAGGCCGTCTTCGACGAACTCAAGAAGAGCTCCCCCAAGAACGGCTTCACCGTCGGCATCGTCGACGACGTCACCCACACGAGCCTCGACGTCGATCCGACGTTCTTCATCCGCCATCCCGATGTCACCAACGCGATGTTCTTCGGCCTCGGCGCCGACGGCACGGTGGGCGCGAACAAGAACTCCATCAAGATCATCGGCGAGGAAACCGATTTCTACGCGCAGGGCTACTTCGTCTACGAC
>JAKLIL010000085.1 GCA_022709625.1 Verrucomicrobiota bacterium | reverse complement strand
TCCACGGCATTTCCGAAGCCGATTATCCCAGCCTGCCCGAGATGCCCGACGCCAAGGCCTTCGTCTGCGAACAGGCCGCCTTCCGCAACATGCTCCGCCTGACTTCCTACGCCGCCTCGACCGATCCCAACCGCGCGTTGCTCAACGGCGTCCTCCTGAGCTTCAAGGCCGGGAAACTGAGCGTCGTGGCCACCGATAGCCGCCGCCTGGCCCTCGTCGAGCACGAGCTCGAGTTCCCGGCCGATGCCGCCATGGACCTCATCGTGCCGCTCAAGACCGTGGAAGAGCTGACTCGCACCCTGGGCGAGGCCGGCTCCCTGAAGATTCTCGCCACCCCCAAGCAAATCGCCTTCGAATTCGACGGCATCCTGATCGTTTCCAAGCTGGTGGAGGGCACCTTTCCGAATTTCCGCCAGGTGATTCCCCAGGTCGCCGGCGAGCGGGTGGCCATGGAACGCGAAACCTTCCTGACCGCCGTGCGCCGCACCTCCCAGCTGGTGAGCGACGCGGTGGCCGGGGTCAAGCTGACCTTTACGAAAAACCGCGTGGAAATCCTGGCCCAGGCTCCGGAAATCGGCGAAGCGCGCGAGACGATGGACGTCAAGTACAAGGGGCCCGATATCGCCATTTCCTTCAACCCCGCCTTCGTGATGGATCCCCTCAAAGCCTTGACGACCGACGAAGTGTATCTGGATCTGGTGGACGAAACGAGTCCGGGCGTGATGCGCTCCACGATCAGTTTCGTCTACGTCCTGATGCCCATCCGGCTCACCTGAACGAGATCCCGTCCCCCCGGCGCGAACCTCCCACCTCCCGACACTCCCGACGCAGTTCGTGCGCCATGGTTGCCCGACTAGGATTTGAACCTAGACAAACAGATCCAGAGTCTGTTGTGCTACCGTTACACCATCGGGCAAATTCGGAGCCGAAACGCGACAGAAAGTACGATTTCTGGGAGTGAAGTCAAGCCTTGCCGGCGCCTGGGGCCGGCCGGCCCCCCCCCCAACGAACCATGAGCGATTTCCAAAAAGACAACGTGGCGCTGATGTGCGACATCGGCGAACTCGTCGGCCTTTTTGATTTCGAGGCCGGTCTGGATTCGTTTTTGGCTAAGGCGGTGTCGACCGTCGCCTGGCACATGCGCGCGGCGGTCTGCTCGATCTACCTCTACGATGCCGATACCCGCGACTTGGTGCTGCGGGCCAACCAGGGGCTCAATCCGAACCTCGTGGGCCGCCTTCGCCTGAAGATCGGCGAAGGCATCACCGGCGCCGCCCTCCAGGAAATGCGGCCGATTTGCGAGGCCAAGGCGACCGACAACCCGAAATTCAAGTACATTCCCGGCAGCCGCGAAGAACTCTTCGTGTCCTTCCTCGCCGTGCCCATCCTGCGCAAGATGAATCCGGTCGGCGTGATCGTCGTGCAGGATCCCCAGTGGAATTATTTCACTCCCAACGATGTCCAGGCCCTCCAGGTCATCGCCTCCCAGCTCGCGGGCGTGATTGAAAACGCCTATCTCCTGATGAAAATGCGCCGGACCGAAGAGGCCCAGTCGGCTTCCGGACCGGCAGCCGCCGGCCAGGGATTCGGACCGGGCACGCACTGCATTCGCGGCCAGGGCGCCTCCGACGCCATGGGCATGGGCCTGTCCACCCGCATCGGCCAGTACTTGGCCCATGCGGAGACCGGCCTTGCCTGCCCGTTGGGACTGACGGAAGCGGATTTCGACCGCGCCCTGGCCGTCACCGAACGCCAATTGCTGGACCTCCAGCGCCGGCTGGAAGATCGCATCCACGACGCGGCGTCGATGATTTTCGGGGCCCATGTCCTGATGCTCAAGGACGAGGCCTTCTCGGGCGAAATCCGTGCCCAGATCCGCGCGGGCAAGAATCCCTGGACGGCCATCCTCGACGAAGTCCGCCGCTACGCCGATCTCTTCGCCCACAGCCCCAATCCCGCCCTGCGGGAAAAAGTGCTCGATATCGAGGATCTGGGCCACCGGTTGCTCCATAATCTCTCGCCCCAGACGTTCGCGAACAACGGGCCGGACTACTCCGGCCAGATCGTCGTCGCCGAGGAACTGCTCCCCTCGGACATCCTGAAACTGTCGGCGGAACGGGCCGCAGGCCTGGTGCTGCTGGGCGGCGGCCAGCATTCCCACGTGGCGATCCTGGCCAAGGCCCTGCAGATTCCCCTGGTCATCGCGTCCGACCGGCGCCTGCTGGATTTGCCGGAAAAAACCCTCCTCCTGCTGGATCCCAAGGAAGGCCAGATCGTCATCCGGCCGGGGCCCGAAGCCATCCAGACGATGAAGGATTTGATCCGCTCCCTGGCCGATGCGGAGCGGCTGGCCGCCGAGGTCAAGCCCGAGACCCGCACCCGCGACGGCGTCGAAATCCAGTTGCACGCCAACCTCAACCTGGTGACCGAGCTGGACGTGGCCCTGAACATGAAGGCCAAGGGCATCGGCCTGTACCGCACCGAATTTCCCTTCATCGTCCGCAACACCTTCCCGACCGAGGAAGAGCAGTATTGGGGCTATCGGCGCGTGCTGGACCGGATGGCCGGCCGCCCGGTCGTCTTCCGCACGCTGGACATCGGCGGCGACAAGGCCTTGTCCTACTTTCCGGTCGACCACGGGAGCAATCCGTTTCTCGGCCTGCGGGCCCTGCGCTTTTCCCTGCGCAATCCCGAGATCTTCAAGCAGCAGCTCCGCGCCCTGCTCCGGGCGGCCCACGGCAATTCCCAAGCCAAGATCATGTTCCCGATGGTGGCCTCCCTCGACGAATTCGTCGCCGCGCGGGACCTCGCCCGCGTCTGCCAGGCCGAACTCGAACGGGAAGGCGTGCCCAGCCGCCTGCCCGAACTGGGGGTGATGATCGAGTTGCCTTCCGCCACCCTCCTGGCCGCCGAACTGGCGGAGGCCGCCGATTTCCTGAGCATCGGCAGCAACGACCTGATCCAATACCTTCTCGCCGTGGACCGCACGAACGACGAGATGGCCCCGTGGTTTTCCCCGCACCATCCCGCCGTGCTCCGTTCGCTGAAGCTGATCGTGGATGCGGCCACCCGGGCGGGCAAGCCCGTGTCCCTGTGCGGCAATGTCGGGGCGGACCCGCGGATGCTCCCGTTCCTGCTGGGAATCGGCCTGCGCACCTTCAGCCTCGATCCCATGGAAATTCCGGCCGTCCAGCGCCGGATTGCGCAGATCGATATCGATCTCGCCCGCTACCAGATGAACAAGATGCTGTCGTTCGGCCGCATCGAACAAGTCGCTGGCTTCCTGAAGTCGATCGATGCGGCTGGCTAGGCGGCCGGCATGGATACGTTGGTCCATGGCGTGATTGGCGCCGCGCTCTGCAGCCGGACCGGCCTTGCCGGGGGGCGGCGGGGGCCGGACCCCGGCCCCAATATGTGGTGGCAAATCTCCGATTGGACCCTCTGGGCCGCGTTTTTTTTCGGCGTACTGCCGGATTTGGTTTCGTTCGGCATTCATTTCTCCATGGCGATGTTTTCTCCAAACGGGCTGGATTGGCGCGCCATTCCGCGTTTTGTTTTCGTGCTCTACGACGTCACCCATAGCCTCGCGGGCATCGCGGTGGTCTACGGGCTGCTGGTCTGGTGGAAGCGCGCCCTCTGGCTGCCGGCGCTGGCCTGGCCCATCCATGTGCTGACGGATGTGCCCACCCACGGCGACGGCATTTTCATGACGCCGATCCTCTGGCCGTTTTCGGACCGGGGCTTTGCCGGCGGGAACTGGTGGGAGCATCCCAGCCTCTTCCTGGGAAGCTGGGTGTTTGCCGCCGCCTTGTGGCTGGCGGTGCTGGCACTGCGCCTGACGCGGAGGAGACCCCCATGAACTTTCTCGAACTGGCCGAACGTCGCCAAAGCGTGCGGAAATACCAGCCCGGCCGCCGCATCCCCCGCGAAATCCTCGAGCGTTGCCTCGCGGCCGCCCGCCTGGCTCCGTCGGCCTGCAATTCGCAGCCGTGGTCGTTCGTGGTCGCCGACGAACCCGACAAGGTCCGTGCCCTCGCGGAGGCCGCCTGCGGCCATCCGCCCTACGGCATGAACCAATTCCTCCACGACGCCTCCGCCATCGTCGCCGTCGTCGCGGATAAAATGAAGCTGGCGGCCCGGCTGGGCGCGCAGTTTCGCGGCGTCCCGTACGGGCTGGTGGATGTCGGCATCGCCGGCGAGCATCTCGTGTTGCAGGCGGCCGCGGAGGGGCTCGGCAGCTGCTGGATCGGCTGGTTCGACGAAGCCGCCGCCAAGCGCGTCCTCGGCCTGCCCCGCGCCCGGAAAGTGGAATTGCTCATTGGACTCGGCTACGCCGCCGAAGATCGTATCCGTCCCAAGATCCGCAAGCCCCTCGACGAAATCCGGCGCTATGTTTGATGAGAACACGCCTTTCCCACCGGTGTTATTCAATCGCGCCAGGCTGGAAACCAATTGCGGATCACACAGCCGAGGTGACTTGCGTTTGCTTTTCAAGTCCCCATGGGGCCGGACAATGAACAAGCCTCGTTGAGGTTGGTGCGCGTTCTGTTCCCCGGCTCAACAAGCCCAAGGCTGTTCGGGCCAAGTAGCCAGATCGTCTCCGGGACATTCAATTCGATTTCATTTTGACCTCGACAACGAATCGTTTTCGGTATTTTTTACCCACGATTCGCGCAGAATTGGAATAAAGGAGAATCGGTTGTGAAAAAAGTATCGGCATACGGCTTGTGCGTATATTTCATGTCTATTTCCGCTTTTGCGGCGATAACGCCCGAACAATGGAACTGGACGGTTCTGTTGCATGAGAATTTTTCCACGCTTGCGCCAACCGGACTGTTGGCGGGTTGGACTTCCACCTACACCAACGAAACGACTTTCATGCAGGCAACGAATGCGGCGTCCTACGGAGCGGATTTTCCGGGTTTCCGGTTCAAGGCTGACAACGAGACCCTTACCTCGCCGGAATTCGCGAAAGGTACCACCAACATTTCCTTCAACGCGGGAGCCGGAGCGTCCGGAGTGATCTATACCGTCAAGGGTCAAATGGGAACAAATTGGCAGGAATTGTCGGTTTTTCCCTTCGAAAAAACCCGCAAGACCTGCAACATTGCCGTCACGAATTGGCGGATTACGCGATTTTCCATCACCAGCACCGAAGGAACGGCCAGCGCCAGCGGAGATCTCTACACGATCGACGACATTTTGGTTCTGGGTTCCCTTGAGCCGTGCATCGTCTTCAACAAACAAGACGGATTTGTAGTTGTGCGAGGCTCCACTGATGCTCTGGCCGCCGTTCTGGTTCAGGAAACGGATGGTCAACCCTACACGTGGTCGTGGACTGGCGATTTGGAAGGAGCCGGCGCAACTTTAGCCATTCCCGACACTTTGGGTCTCGGGGCGTATACCGTCGCGGCCGCGGTTTCTGGAGGCGATTTGACGGAGAGCCTTTCCAGAACGATTTCGTTCACGGTGGTCGCTCCGGACGATTATTACGAGGTCGTTGCTACGGCATCGGACTTCGGCACGGTTTCAAACAGCGTGAGTTCTGCCCGTGAAGGCGACCAAGTCACGTTCAGCGCCTGGCCAACCAATCAGTACGCCATCGAAGATGTCGTGGTTTGGTATGGCTCTGATTCTGAAAATCCCGATGGCTACGTGGTCGTCTCCGGCAACGCGTTTATCATGCCGCCGACCAATGTTTACGTCTCGGCCACCTACTTCCGCCCGGATTACCTCGTGGATTTTGAAAAAACCTGGTCCGGTTCCACCACGTATGCCGGAACGGATGCCGATTTCACCAACAGCACTTTGCCCGAACTTACTTGGGCGTTGACGAACGTTGTTCGCGGGACTTTAGACGGAGATCGGCGCAACGGCTTGGCCGGCGGGCGATTTTACAAGCGGTCCACCGGGTTATGCCAAATGGCCAACAAAGAGTCCTTTGCGCAACCGATCCGGACGCTTTCCTTCGTGATCGGCGAATATGGCACAACCGGCGCAGGTACGGGCATTGCCGTGTCGTTTTCCGAAGATGGCAGCACTTGGACTGGCCCCGTGTATACCAATTATCCCGTTGCCGGCACCTTGAACCGGTGCACGGTAGCGGCCAGCAATGTTCCGGCCAACAGCGTCTATGCCAAGCTGTCCGCGATTGGTACCGCCCATCAAGTCAACGTCGACGACCTCGCCATCTATTTTGGTCCGGCATCGCTGAGCGTGACCATCACCGGCGTCGCGAACGACGAGCGCAAAGCGGCGGGCCGTCTGTTGGAAATCGAAGCCAGCGCAGCGAACGGCAGTGGAAACTATACCTATGAGTGGGAAATCCAGCGCATCGTGGGTGAAGAGGGGATCACCGTGCCCATCAACACGTCAGGGCGTTTGTGCGATATCTCCGCTACGAACGCCACCCCGGGCAATTATCGGGTGACCGTATACGTGACCGACAATTCCAGTTCGGACCGGGCCAGCCGCACGGTTAACTTCCAGTTGGCTCCGCTTTATTCCGTGCTTCTCCCGAGTGTGAACGGCGGCCTTGTCGCGGCCACCGCTACCAACGCGTTTGAGGGCGAGCAAGTCCAGTTGATTGCCACGCCTGCAGCGGGACACCAGGCCGGCAATCTGTCGGCTACATGGATCGGAGGCCCGCTGGCCTTGAACAATGGCTGGTTCGCCATGCCGGCCGGCGATGTTACGGTCAATGCGACCTTCCCGCTGGATACGGCTACCCTGCCATTCAATTACTGGGGATGGTGGAAAGGCTTCTATCCCGATGGCGTCGTTTTCAGAGCGCTCGGCGCCGACTACGACAACACTTACGGCGACGTGGGCAATCACGGCGGCGGTTGGGCGCGCCTCGATTCGACCAATTCCGAAATCCGAATCAGATTCGGCGTGGCCGCCGACCAACTGTCCTACTACATCCAATCGGTGCAGGTTAACAACGACTTCACTTTCGAAGTGCAAGCCAGCGCTACAGGATTGGAGGGCACTTGGACCACCCTGCAATCTTTCCATAAGACAGATCTGAACGGTCGGGATCCGACCCAGAAAATCACGCATGCCCTGACCAGCGATATCCGCTATGTCCGCTTCGTCTATCCCGTCGCCTCCGACATGGGGGGCATTGCCATCGACGGCATTGCCATTGTCTCCGGCGCGGGCCCCGGAGCGGTTG
>JAKLIL010000084.1 GCA_022709625.1 Verrucomicrobiota bacterium | reverse complement strand
AATGGATGGCATCCCAGTGCTCGTCTCCCAGATACGCCGAAAGGTTGGCCAGGCCCCGGAGGGTGGGCCCCGCATTGCCGGCGTGGTGGACGACCATTTCCTTGCCGGCCAGCAGCTCGGCGACCAACGGGGTGTACTCCATGGAGATGGAATCCCCGATGACGAGAACCTTCGGCAGTTGCGGGTCCGGGGGCGCATGCTGCGCGGAAACGGCGGCCGGCAACAACGAGGCCAGCCACAACATGGCGATGGGCAGCGACTTCATCGAACGTATCCTTGAACGAATTCCAAATATCGCATCGTTCCGAAGGCTGTCAACCGGGATGTTGCTTCCGGCGGCGGCCACTCGCATGGCGCCCGCCGGCTGCGGCGACATGAGGCTTTACTCGTGCAAAGCGGTTTGCCAGTCTGTCCACCGTGAATCCGCGTCGTCCAGAGGGTTCTGCGTCGTCCGCCCGGCCCGGTTTGCCCCTCCGGTGGGCCGGGGCCGCGATCCTGGCCTGGGGCAAGTTCCGGGCCCTGTGCGTGCGGCAGTACTGGCTGGGCCGCTTCGGCCAGGCCGGCCGGCGCATATCCATCGGCGCACGCCTCCGGGTGCACGGTCCCGAACGCATTCGCGTCGAAGACGACGTGGTGCTGGCGGACGACGTGGCGCTGCAGGCCCTGGAGTCGTACCCGTGGGCGTCTCCGCCGCAGGCGTTTGCCCCGGACATCGTGCTCAAGCGCGGGTGTTTCATCAACAGCGGCGCGCGGATTTCCTGCGCCCGGCGGGTCGTCGTCGGCGCCGACACGATGATCGCCGTGGGTTGCTTCATTGCCGACAACAACCATGCCTATGCCGATCCCGACCGGAGCGTCAAGGCCCAGCCGCTGCAAACGCCGGGCGAAGTCGTCATCGGGGACGACTGCTGGCTGGGGGCCAACGTTTGCGTAGTCGGCAACGTCCACATCGGCCGCCACTGCGTGGTTGGCGCCAATTCGGTCGTGACCGGCGATCTGCCGGAATACAGCGTGGCCGTCGGCGCCCCCGCGCGCGTCGTCAGGCGCTACGATCCCGGGCGCCGGGCTTGGCTAGCGGTGTCCGGCGCCGAAACGCGCGCGGAGGGCGGCTAGGCCATGGCCGGCGGCGAACAACCGCGCGTGTGGGCCGTGGTGCTCGGCTACAACCATCCCGAGGACACCATCGAGTGCCTGCAGAGCCTGGCGCAGGTCGACTACGCGCCCCTGAACATCCTATACGTCGACAACGGCAGCGAGCCGCAAGCCTGCGCGCAGGTCATGGCGGCCGTGGCCCGCGGCGGCGTTTTGCGTCTGGAGCCCAATGCCGGCGTCGCGGGCGGCCTGAATGCCGGCTTGCGCCATGCGCTGGACCATGGCGCCGATTACGTCGTGATTCTCAACAACGACACCAAGGTCGCGCCTCCGTTCGTCCGCCGTCTGGTCCAAGCCGCCCAGACGCATCCGCAGGCGGGCATGCTGGTTCCCAAAATCTTTTATTATGCCTATCCGGACGTCGTCTGGTCGGCCGGATCCGCCTTGCGCCGCTTTCCCCCCGTGATCTACATGCGCAAGACGCGGCGGCCCGGCGATCGCCGCTTCGACCGGCCGCAAGCCCTGGCATACGCCACGTTCTGCGTGGTCATGTTCAGCCGCGCCATGCTCGCGCAAGCCGGCCTGCTCGACGCGGACTACCATTTTTTCTACGAAGACTACGACTTGAGCATCCGCTCCCGCGAGGCGGGCTTCGAGATCCGCTACGTGCCGGAAGCCCACGTGTGGCACAAGATTTCCAAGACCACCGGCGCCGGCACCCGCAAACCGGAATTCTGGCGCACCTACGGCCGGAGCGAGTCCGTTTTCCGGCGGAAATTCCGCCGGTACCGCTGGTTGACGGGTTGGCCCCACGCGCTGTACGTCGTGCTGCGCTTCGTCTGCGAAGGCAATTGGTACGGGCTAATACCCTTTGTGCAGGGGTGGCGCCAAGGCGCCCGCGAACCGCTATCGCCGCCGCCGCGGCTCGGGGATCCGGCGCCGGTGGCGGGCCAGGTCCTGCGGATGCCGTAGGCGGCGGTTGAAATTCGCCGGTTTGGGCGCTTGACCGCCGGATTGCATCCATGTAAAAACAATGCAAATGAACGAAATCCACGCGGTCTTTCAGGCGTTTCTTCGCATCCCGATGTTCGTGGCGTGTCTTTGCTTGTTCGCGCCGGGATGCGAATGGGACGGCGTTTCCTCCTCCGAAGAGGCGGGCGACGGGCAGTCCTCCATCTCCTTGGGCCAACTCAACGGCGAAGCGCAAACCGCCACCGCCCCCGCGGAGCAGGCGGCCCCGGCCGCCGACGATAATGGCGGGAGCCCCGCCGCCACGCCGGATCCCCAGCCGACTCCGGAACCCACGCCGACACCTGCGCCGACGCCGACGCCTGCGCCGACGCCCACGCCAACCCCCGCACCGACGCCGGCCCCCTCGGGTTCGGCGGGTTCCTATGCGCCCGGCCGGGTCGCTATCCCGTCCGAATTCCTCAAGCACGGCGCCATGACCGAACTCCGTTTCCAGCACTGCTCGGTCAAAAACGGACTGATGAAGCCGGTCTCCAGCACCGTCTACACGCTGCCGCCGCCCAGCGATCCCGTTTGGCGCCAGACCACGGGCAACTCCATCGGCACGCGGGCCCAGTTCGCGGACGGGTCGGATTTCCACGGCTACGTGGGCAATTACCACAACAGTTATTCCTCCATGCCGATCCAGCCGCTGGGCCAGACCCGGGGCGGCGCGTTCTGGGTCCGCATGAAGTAAGCGTCGTCGGTTCGCCGCGGGGCCCACGGGATACCAGCAGTGAAAGCAGTCATCTTGGCCGGGGGATTCGGTACGCGCCTGAGCGAAGAGACGGCGTGGAAGCCCAAGCCGATGGTGGAAATCGGCGGCATGCCGATCCTATGGCATATCATGAAGATCTATTCGGCCCACGGCATCGACGATTTCGTGATTTGCTGCGGGTACAAGGGCAACGTCATCAAGGAATATTTCGCCAACTACTTCCTGTACAATTCGGACGTCACCTTCGATCTCCAGCACAACAAGACGACCGTGCATCGGCACAAGGCCGAGCCGTGGCGGGTCACGTTGGTCGATACGGGCGAGGGCAGCGGCACCGGGGGCCGGCTGAAACGGGTGGGCGCCTATCTTGCCGGCGAAACCTTCTGCTTCACCTACGGCGACGGCGTGGGCAACGTCGATATCCGCCGCCTGATCGCCTTCCACCGGGAACAGAAGGTGCTCGCCACGATGACCGCCGTCCAGCCACCGGTCCGGTTTGGGACCTTCAATTTCGTCGAAGGGCGGAGCAAGATCGCGAGCTTCCGGGAAAAACCGCGGGGCGACGGCGCCTGGATCAACGGCGGATTCTTCGTGCTCGAGCCCGCCGTGCTGGACTACATCCCGGAGGACGCCACCTTCTGGGAGGCCGAACCGATGGAGCGCCTGGTGCGCGAGGGGCAACTGGTTGCCTACAAGCATGCGGGTTTCTGGCAATGCATGGACCACCTGAAGGACAAAATCGATCTCGACCGGATGTGGAAGGAAGGGCGCGCCCCCTGGAAAGTCTGGGAGTGAGCGCCATGCCGACCTGCCGATTTTGCGCCGCCCCGTTGACGCACACGTTCGTCGATCTGGGCAGTTCGCCCATCGCCAACGACTACCTCGAGCCCGAGGACCTGTCCCGGATGGAACCCTTCTATCCCTTGCACGCCTACGTGTGCGCGCAATGCCTGCTGGTGCAACTGCCGCCCGTGCAAGCGCCGGAAAGTCTCTTCAATGCCGAATACGCCTATTTTTCCTCGTTCTCCGACTCGTGGCTGGGGCATGCCCGCGCGTATGCGCAGGCCATGATCCAGCGGTTCCGGCTGGGAGCCGGGTCCCGCGTGGTGGAAGTGGCCAGCAACGACGGCTACCTCCTGCAGTATTTCCGGACGGCCGGCATACCCGTGTTGGGCATCGAGCCCGCGCGGAATTGCGCCGCGGCCGCGCTCGCCAAAGGCATCCCCACCGAAGTCCGGTTTTTCGGCGCCGCCACCGCCCGCGCCTTGGCCGCGGATTCCGCCGCCGATCTGATGGCGGCCAACAACGTGCTGGCCCACGTGCCCGACATCAACGATTTCGTCGAAGGTTTCCGGATCCTGCTCAAGCCTACCGGCGTGGCCACCTTCGAGTTTCCGCACCTGCTGAACCTCATTCAGCGGAACGAATTCGACACCATCTACCACGAGCACTATTCCTACCTCTCCCTGCACGCCGCCCGGCAGGTGTTCGCCGCCCGCGATTTGACGATCTTCGACGTGGAGGAATTGCCCAGCCACGGCGGCTCCCTGCGCCTCTTCGTCCGCCACGCCGGCAACGCCGCGTTGCCCGTCGCGCCCGGCGTGGACCGCGTCGCGGCCAAGGAACGCCAGGCCGGGCTTGACCACCTCGCCGGATATCTGGACTTCGCGCCCAAGGCGCAGAAGGTCAAGCGCGACCTGCTGAAGTTCCTGATCGCCGCCAAGGAGGAGGGCAAAACCGTCGTCGGCTACGGCGCCCCCGCCAAAGGCAACACCCTGCTCAACTACTGCGGCATTCGCGCCGACCTGTTGGCCTTCACCGTCGACCGCAGCCCCTACAAGCATGGCCGGTACCTGCCGGGCACGCATATTCCGATCCATCCGCCCGAACAGATCATGGCGGTTCGCCCGGACTACGTGCTCGTCTTGCCGTGGAACCTGCAAGCGGAGATCGTGGAGCAGATGCACGCCGTGCGCGCGTGGGGCGGCCGCTTCGTCGTGCCCATTCCGGAGCTCAAGGTCCTGCCATGAAGTGCACCGCGCTCGCCGTCCCCGGCGCGTTCCTCGTCGACGTCGAGCCGCAGGAAGACGAGCGGGGCTTTTTCGCGCGGACCTATTGCCGGGAGGAGTTCGCCCGCCTCGGCGTCGAATTTCCCGTCGGCCAATGCAGCGTTTCGGGCAACCGCGCGGAGCATACCCTTCGCGGCATGCACTACCAGGCCGCCCCATGCCCCGAAACCAAGCTCGTGCGTTGCACCGCCGGACGCGTCTGGGACTGCGTCGTGGACCTTCGGCCGGCTTCGCCCGCGTACAAGCGGTGGGCCGCCGCCGAGCTTTCCGCCGCCAACCATCGGGCGCTGCTGGTTCCGGAATATTGCGCGCACGGGTTCCTCACCCTCGCGCCCGACACCGAATTGCTGTACGTGATTTCCGCGCCGTTCGTCCCCGCCTGCGCGCGCGGCGTACGCTGGAACGATCCGGCTTTTGGCATCGCCTGGCCGGCGGAACCCCGGGTCCTGTCGGAGCGCGACCGCGCCTATCCCGACTTCAAGGACTGACGACCATGGCTGCCGCGCCGCCCGCTGGCTTGTTCATCCGCGACTCGTTCGATGCCGCGCGCGCGGGCGCGGAAATGTACGCCCTCGTCCGGGCCCTGTACCCCATCTGCCGCAGCATCACCGGCGCCGGCCTGCGGGACACGCTGGCGTTCATCGGACGGGAAATCCCCGTGGATGTCCACGAGATCCCCTCCGGGACGACCGTGTTCGACTGGACGATCCCGGACGAATGGAACATCCGGGAGGCCTGGATCAAAAACCCGCGGGGCGAAACGATCGTCGATTTCCGGCGCTCCAACCTCCATGTCGTCAACTACAGCGAGCCCATTCGCGCCCGGATGGACCTGGCCGCACTCAAGCCCCATTTGCATAGCCTGCCGGACCGCCCCGCATGGATTCCGTACCGCACGTCCTACTACCGGAAACAATGGGGTTTCTGCTTGCCGCATGCCCAGCTCCAATCCCTGCCGGACGGCGAGTACGAAGTGTGCATCGCTTCCACCCTGGCGCCGGGCCATTTAAGCTACGGGGAACTCTGCCTTCCGGGCGCAAGCGCGGACGAAGTGCTGGTGTCCTGCCACGTCTGCCATCCTTCGCTGTGCAACGACAACCTGTCCGGACTGGCGGTCTGCGTGCGCTTGGCGCAGGAACTCTCCCGGCGCCGCCACGCCCTGACCTATCGGTTTCTGTTCATTCCGGGAACCATCGGTTCGATCGCCTGGTTGGCGTTGAACGAAGCGAAGACCGCCAATGTTCGCCATGGCTTGGTCGTGGCCGGGGTGGGGGACGCCGGCGCCCCGACCTACAAGCAAAGCCGCCGCGGCGATGCCGCAATCGACCAGGCCATGGCGCATGTGTTGCGGCATGCCCAGCCCCCCGGCCGGATCCGGCCCTTCGTCCCGTACGGCTACGACGAACGCCAATACTGTTCCCCGGGATTCGATTTGCCGATGGGCCTGTTGATGCGGACGCCGTTCGGAGAGTATCCGGAGTACCACACGTCCGCCGACAATCTGGATTTCGTCAAGCCGTCGTCCTTGGCGGAGACGTTGGAACTGGTTTTGGCCGCCTGCGAAGTGCTCGAGGGCGATGGCAAGTACGTGAACCTTCTGCCGAAAGGCGAACCCCAACTGGGGCGCCGGGGATTGTACGGCGCCACCGGCGGCCGCAATGAACAGGCGGTCGACCAACTGGCTCTGCTTTGGGTGTTGAACCAATCGGATGGGACTCGAAGCCTGCTGGATATTGCCGAGCGGGCGGGCATGCCGTTTGCCGAGATCCGGCGCGCCGCCGACTTGCTGCGCCAACAGCGTTTGCTGGACGGATAACCTCCCGCCCGCCTCTCTTCCCATGTGCCGCTCCTGCGTTTGCTCCGCGCATGGCGCGAACGCTTGACAATCCACGGGTGCGCCGGCTAGGCTCCGCCCGCAAGTGAAGCGTTTTTGTCGGCGGATTTCGCCGATTTTCACGGAGGAGGGTGCGATGCGCGTGATCCAGAAATCGCTGACGTTCGACGACGTGTTGCTGGTGCCGGCCCGTTCGAGCGTGTTGCCGCGGGAGGCGAATCTCGCCGCGCGGCTGACGCGCCGCGTGGCTCTCAACATTCCCATCGTGTCGTCGGCCATGGATACGGTGACGGAGGCGCGCCTCGCGATCGCGCTGGCGCAGGAGGGCGGCATCGGGATCATCCACAAGAACCTGAGCGTCGAGCGCCAGGCGGCGGAGGTCGGCCGCGTGAAGCGGTTCGAATCGGGCGTGCTGAAGGATCCGCTGAGCGTCCCGCCGACGATGCCGCTGGGCGAAGTG
>JAKLIL010000083.1 GCA_022709625.1 Verrucomicrobiota bacterium | reverse complement strand
GGTGCTCGACGAAGCCCAGCACATCAAAAACCAGTCCACCCAGAACGCCCAGGCCGCCAAACGCCTGCGCGCCGCGCACCGTTTCGTCCTCACCGGCACGCCCATCGAGAACGGCGTGGCCGACCTGTGGAGCATCATGGATTTCCTGATGCCCGGCTACCTCGGGAGCCGCGAATCGTTCCGCGCCAACATCGAGTTGCCCATCGCCCAGGACGGTCCCGAAGGCGAACTCGCCCAGTGGAAGCTGCGCCGCAAGTTGCGGCCGTTCCTGCTGCGCCGCCTGAAACGGGACGTGGCCAAGGAACTGCCGCCCAAGATCGAGCGCGTCGCCGCCTGCGCCCTCAGCGCCGACCAGAAGAAAGTCTATGCCGCGTTGCTGGAGGATGCCCGCGACAAGATTGCCGACCTCGTCGCCGCGCAGGGCTTCCAGCGGTCCAAGTTCGAGATTCTCAACACCTTGCTCCGGTTGCGGCAGGTCTGCTGCCACCTCGACCTGCTCAAGCTCGAAGGGCTCGCCTCGAAAGAGCCGTCCGCCAAGATGGATCTGTTCTTCGAACTGCTCGACGAAGCGATGGACGCGGGCCACCGCGTGCTGGTGTTCAGCCAGTTCGTTTCGATGCTGACCATCCTGCGCCGCGAACTCGTCCGCCGCAACCTGCGCCACTGCTACCTCGACGGGGCCACTTTGAATCGCCTCAAGATCGTGCAGGAGTTCAACCGCGACGCCGCCATCCCCGTGTTCCTCATCAGTCTCAAGGCCGGCGGCACCGGCCTGAACCTGACCGGCGCCGACATGGTCATCCACTACGACCCCTGGTGGAACCCCGCCGTCGAGAACCAGGCCACCGACCGCGCCTACCGCATCGGCCAGAAGCGCACCGTCTACAGCGTCAAGCTCATCGCCCAGGATTCCATCGAGGAGCGCGTCCTCGCCCTCCAGCGCAAGAAGGAAAAACTGTACCACGCCGCGCTCGCGGACGACGAAGAAGCCGCCGACGTTCACAACCTCACTTGGGACGACGTCCGGGAACTGCTGGCGCTCTGAACATGTCCCGCGCCTACGCGCGGCCTGCGCCGCGCGCCCCCCCCGGCGGACCCTTTTGTTACCAGTTGATGGCGAGCGCCAATCCCGCCTCGCGGCGGCTCGCCCACGGCACGATTTTCACGGTGCCGTCGAACGCCTCCGTGAAGAGCCAGCCCGCAAACACGCCAATCGCGGCGCCGGCACACACGTCGGCCCAATAATGCTTGTCGGCCTGGATGCGGCCCGCGCCGACCAAGGCGGCGACGCCGTACGCCGGAAAACCCAGCTTCCAGCCGTACCGGCGATGCAAGGTCGTCGCGGCAGCGAACGAATTCGCGGCGTGGTTCGAAGGAAAACCGTCGTCCCCGCTCTGGTCCGGCCGCTCCACGTCGAGCAGCGCCTTGCCCAGCAACCCGATGCCGGTGGCCGTCGCCACGCTCAATCCGGCTTGCGCGAGTCCGATCCAATCGCCCTGGCCGACCGGCACGGCCAAAGCGGTGCCGACCAACCCGTACGCGCCGATGTCGCTGGATATTTTCCAAAAGCTGGCGTTGTCGGCCTGAACGGGCAACGCCGCTAGCAGCAGACCGACAAGAGCCGCGGAAATTCCGCGTTTCGAGGTCAACGCCAACGGGTTCGGAGTGAGCATTTGCATGGATGGCCCACAAGGCGGCCAGGGAAGATGATCGGTTGAACTATCCCGTATTTCGATTTTGACTCTGGCAAACTACCTTTTACGCACACGATATGCCAGACCTTTGTCCCGAAACGACCCTGGCATGCACCGAAACCCCGCTGCGCCTGCGCTATCCTGCCTGTGGCGGCCGGGTCCTCCGGGCGGCGGAAGCCGCCTGCCGCTAGCGGGATTCCTTGGGCTGGCGCTGGCAACGGGGACAGAGGTGCGTGGAGCGTTGACCGACGAGGATGCGCCGGATGGGCGTGCCGCACCTGGGACAGGGCCGGCCGGTCTGGCCGTAGGCGTTCAACTGTTCTTGGTTCCGCCCGCGTTCGCCGCGCGGCAGGACGAAATGGGTCTGGCCGTTTCCGAACGTGGTGCCGAGATTGCGGATCCCCTTGCGCAGGGCGGCTTGGATTGCCCGCCGGAGATCCGCGGCCTGCGCGGCCGTGAGCCGGTCGGAACGGCGTTGCGGATGCAGCCGCGCGGCCCAGAGGGCTTCGTCGGAGTAGATGTTGCCCACGCCGGCCAGAAAAGTCTGGTCCAGCAGCAACGGTTTAAGTTGGCGCGCGCGGGCGGCCAGGCCGGCGGCAAGGGCGGCCGACGAAATCTCCAGAGGTTCCGGGCCGAGTTCGCCCAGCACGTGCGCCGGGTTGCGCACCAGCCAGACGCGGCCAAACTTGCGGGTGTCCGCGAAGTGCAGTTGGCGGCCGTCGTCGAGCGTCCAGACGACGCGATCGTGGCGGCGCGGGCGGGTTTTTGCGGGTTGGACGTCCAGATGTCCGCTCATGCGCAGATGGACGAGCAAGGTGCGTGCGCCGGAGAGTTCGGCCACGATGAATTTGCCGCGGCGCGCCAGCCGCTGGATCGTCCGGCCGCGGATCTCGCGCGCAAACCCCGTGGGCGCGGGATCGGCGATGGTTTTTCGCCAGAACACGCGCGCCTTTACGATGCGCCGCCCAACGAGGCGGGCCGCGCGCAGATCGCGGACAACGGTTTCGACTTCGGGCAGTTCGGGCATGGGGAAAGATGCGGAGAATTCAGGAGTCAGGATTCAGAAGGGAGGCGATAAAACACAATATTCAATTTCCAATAACCAATCACCGAGTTGTTGGGGGGCGCTTCAGGGAATGGGCGGGGCCTTGGGCAACGGGCCGGCCGAGGGCGTGGAGGCGGGCCTGAACGCAGCGGGCGCAGTCGGTGGCGTCCTCGTCGATGCAGGGTTTGCCGGGATAGAGCTGGTAGTCCTTGCGCAAAGGGCTGGGCGTGGCGTTGGGCATGAAGACGTTGGCGCCGCGTTGCAGGGCGAGGTCGCGGCCGTTCGGGAAAACCGCATCGAATGCGGTAGTGGCGGGGATGTGGGCGTCGGGATTGGCGAGCCGCAGGACGGCGAGGGCGCGGAAGAACATGTCGGGATCGGCGGCGTAGGCGTTGGGCTGGTCGCCGAGCGGCGTGTCCGGATTCGGAACGTAGGGTCCGATGCCGATCATGTCGAAATCGAATTCGCGGCAAAGCAGAATGTTGTCGGCGAGGATCTCGATCGTTTCGCCCGGCAGCCCGATCATGAAGCCGCTGCCGGTTTGGACGCCGAGGGACTTGAGGTCGCGCAGGCATTGCAGGCGCGCGGCCAGGGTGCAGTCGGGATGCAGGCGGGCGAACAGGTCGGGCGCGGACGTTTCGAAGCGCAGGAGATAGCGGTCCATGCCGGCGTCGCGCCATCGGGCGTAGACGTCGCGCGGGCGGTTGCCGACGGAAAGCGTGATGGCGAGTGCCGGCGTTTCGGTTTTGATGCGGCGGACCACGCTCGCGAGGTCTTCGTCGGAATAGCCCGGCGTTTCGCCGGCCTGCAGGACGACGGTGCCGGCGATGCCGGCCGCCGCGATTTGCCGGGCGGCGGCCAGGATTTCCGCGGGCGCCATCCGGTAGCGGTGGGGCGCCGCGTTGGATGCGCGCAAGCCGCAGTACAGGCATCCGTTGGCGCAATAGTTGGAAAATTCCACGATCGCCCGGATCGGTACGGCCTCGCCGCAATGCGCGCGCCGAACCGCGTCGGCCCGCGCATACAGGGCGTCCAGATCGGCGCCCGCGGCACGGAGCAGGGGGAGCAGGTCCGCGCGCTCCGGCGGTTTTCCATGCTGTGGAAAAGAAATTTCCATGGCGAGGAACCCTACCACGTCGGCCGCGGCGGGCGCAAAACGCATCGGCCCGCGCAATATCGCCCGCGATTATTCTGGCAGGCGCCGGAATTCGTCCTCGCAGGCCGGGGTGAGTTGTCCGATCCCGCAGGCCGCGGCGATTTTCTGCCGGGTCCAAAAGCGCAGCTCGGCGACTTCCGCCGGATCCGGCTGGAACGGGCCGGCGTGGATCGTCGCATAGGTCGTGACCCATTCGGTTTCGACGGGCGTGCGCCACAGAAAACGGTGCAGGAATTCCAACTGGGCGGGCGCGACGCCGAGTTCCTCGGCCATTTCGCGGCGCGCGGCGGCCGCGGTCGCTTCGCCGGGCTGCAGGTGTCCGCCCACGGCCGTGTCCCATTTGCCGGGTTGGATGTCTTTGGCGGCCGCCCGGAGTTGCAGCAGGATGCGCCCCTGGCGGTCGAAGACCTGGACTCGGGCAACGGCATGGATCAGCGCCGGGTTGCCGTGGCATTCGCGCCGCAGGGCGCGTCCGACGACGCGGTATTCGTCCGCGGCGTAGAGATCGAATGCTTCGGCGGAATCGCTCATGTTGTCGGTCCAACAGTGGCCCAAACCGGCGGTTCGGTCAATCCCGCGTGGCGGCGATGCCCGTTGGCAGGGCTTCCGGATTGCGGTAGTGTCCACGGGTAATGAAACGCCTCGGAATCCACGACCTGGTGGCTGCGCTCGGTGCCGGCCTGATGGCCGGTTGGGCCGGTTGCGGCCCGTCCGAACCGCCGCTCTACGACGACGGCGATGCCGCCCGCTGGATTACCGAGGAAAGCCTGAAGCGCAACGACGCCATGCTCAAGGATCACGTGATCGGCTACGACACCCGGGGCCTGCCGATCTACGGCGTCGACGAAAACGGCAACCCGGTCTATACCCGCGACAAGAACTAGTGGCGCGTGTTGCGGTCCCAAGATGGGCTGGACGAATCCGGGCGCCCGACGCATACTCTTCGGCGGTTGCGGTTGGTTCCGCAGCCGGGAACATCATGAGCGCATACGCAATCTTTTGCCTGGCGGTGGTCGGTTTCGGCGTCCTGGTCCTGTGGTTCCTGCGCCCCCGCCCATGCGCCGCCTGCGGCGGCACCGGCAAGATCGTTTGCCACGACGGCACCGACCACTACTATTCGGCTTGCTTCACGTGCAAGGGGACGGGCTGGAAACGCTGAGGCCGCGGTTGGAAACCGCGGCCCGGCCTGAAATGGTAGAGGCGGAGGGGCTCGAACCCACGACCCACTGATTAAGAGTCAGTTGCTCTTCCAACTGAGCTACGCCTCCATCCCACAGGGTGCCCGCATCCTATCCCAGAACGGCTCCGATTCAAGTTTTTTTTGCGCGCCGCTTCTCGCGGATGGACAACTCGGGGTGGATCGACGAAACCACGCTGTCGGGCGGCACGCTTTCCATGAGGAAGACGTTGGAGCCGACGACGGAGCGGGCGCCGATGACGGTTTCCCCGCCGAGAATAGTGGCGTGGGCGTAGACGATGACGTCGTCGCGCACGGTGGGATGGCGCTTGACGTGCTTGACGGGCGTGCCGTCGAGCCCGAGGGCGAACGAGCGCGCGCCGAGCGTGACGCCCTGGTAGAGCTTGACGCGGTCGCCGATCTCCGTGGTTTCGCCGATGACGACGCCGGTGGCGTGGTCGATGAAGAACGAGCGGCCGATGCGGGCGCCGGGATGGATGTCCGTGCCGGTCTTGGTGTGGATCCACTCGCTCATGATGCGGGGGATGATCGGCACGCGGAGCCGGTAGAGTTCGTGGGCGAGGCGGTGGGCGGCGATGGCCAGCAGCCCGGGGTAGGCGAGCAGGACTTCCGCGAAAGTCAGTGCGGCGGGATCGCCGTCGTAGGCGGCCTTGACATCGGCGACGAGCAGCTGGCGCACGCCGGGCAAGGTGTCCAGAAACGCCTTCAGGATCCGGTCCGTTTCGCGGTCGAGGTTGTCGATCCTGGGCGGGCGGGCGCCTTCGACGCGCGCGGCCTCGCCGATCCAGCGGTAGGGCAGGGCGCGGCGGATTTCGCGGTGGAGCAGGCGCCAGGCCTCGCTCAGCCGCCGGATCAGGAACACGCCCAGTTCCGCGCCTTCCACCGGGGTGGCGCTGATCTTGCCGGGGAACATTACGTCCAGCAGCACGCGCAGCGCGTCCACGACGTTTTTCGGCGCCGGGCAATGCGTCAGCAACGCGTCCGGCGCATCAACCTCGACGCGGTTGAACAATGCCGCCAACTTGCGGGCGGTCTCGCAGATTTCCGCCTCCGGCGCGCCCGCCGTGCAGGTAAGGGGGGATTTATTAAGTTTCTTCATATAAAATTAAGAATGACTTGATCATTGCCTCCGGAAGTAACGGTGATTGTTACACTGTCAGAAGCCGTACCCGAAGTTCGTGTATAACTATTGGTATGATAATTTCCAGTATGCCCAAGAGAGCCAAATGCGTTTGAGGACAATTCCCAGGCATATTTTGTACCACCACTGGCAGTGAGTTGGACGGTACCATTTAACGCAATTGAAGATGATGGAGTTGCTGATAAATTAACATCGCCACTGATCGGATTGTTGGTCGTGGCGGGGGAGACGGTGGCGGTGGCGAAGATGCTGCCATAGAAGGTAGGTTCGATCCACGTGGCATCCAAAGTGGATTTCTGGTCGGCGTATACCAAGGTGCCGGCGATTTCGACGGCTTGTCCCACCGTAGTGTGTCCGCTGAGTTGGAAAGAAGCGGTGCCGCTTTGGATGGATGAAATGGAACCGGCCCAGGTGAGACCTTTGCTGTCGTAGGCTTCGAGGTCGCTGCCGTATTGAATCAGCCGCAAGGAAGTGATCAATCCGCCACTGGGTTTACGCGTGCCTTCGTAGGGATAGACGAGAGGAAGGGGGCCGTTGGTGCTGGAGCCGTTGTTGGGATTCATGTAGAGGCCGGAATAGTTGTAGATGGTGCCCGAAGAGTCGGACGACACGGCGGAGGTGGTATCCGTCGAGCCCACGTCGCAGGAGCCGAGAACAAAGGCGGCGAGGGGGAGGGCGAGGGCGGCGGCCAGGAAACGAGCGGCGGCGGAACGGGAATGGTTCATGGGTGGGTCCTCATGCGTGCTTTTTTAAACTTCCCCCATCCGGCGGCTTTTGGCAAGACTGTTTGCGGCAGGAAATTCCGTCGATGGCCCAGAAAGGTGCGTTGCCCGCCATGCGTCCCTACCACGTGCGCGAAGTCATGATCACGTCCCGCCAATTGGCGGCGCGGGTGGACGAACTGGCCCGCGAGATCGCCGCCGGGGGGCACAGCGACAACTTGGCGGTGATCGGCATTCTCCGGGGCAGTTTCA
>JAKLIL010000082.1 GCA_022709625.1 Verrucomicrobiota bacterium | reverse complement strand
CGAAGGAACGCCCCGGCGCGTTCGCGAAAATCACGGGGCTGGAACTGCTCGACAAGGTGATCGAGATCGACCAGAGCCCGATCGGCCGCACGCCGCGCAGCAATCCGGTCACCTATACCGGCGCGTTCACGCACATCCGTGAGCTGTTCGCGAAGACGGCGGCTTCGAAGGTGCGCGGCTATGGGCCCGGCCGGTTCAGCTTCAACGTCAAAGGCGGCCGCTGCGAGGTGTGCAAGGGCGACGGCATGCGCTGCCTGGAGATGCACTTCCTGCCGGACGTGTACGTGACCTGCGAGCAGTGCCGCGGCCGGCGCTACAACCAGGAAACGCTGGAAGTGAAGTGGCACGCCAAGAGCATCGCGGACGTGCTGGACATGACGATCGACGAGGCGCTGGAGTTCTTCGCGCCGATGCCGGCCATTGCGCGCAAGTTCCGCACGATGAGCGAGGTGGGCCTGGGTTACCTGAAGGTGGGCCAGCCGGCCACGACGCTCTCCGGCGGCGAGGCCCAGCGCATGAAATTGAGCGCGGAATTGGCGCGGCGCGACACCGGCCGCACCCTCTATCTGCTGGACGAGCCGACGACGGGGCTGCATTTCGCGGACGTGGACCGGCTGCTGCAGGTGCTCTTGCGCTTGCGCGACGCGGGCAACAGCCTGATCGTGATCGAACACAACCTCGACGTGGTCAAGACGGCCGACTACATTGTAGATCTGGGACCGGAAGGCGGCGACGAAGGCGGCCGGGTGGTCGCCAGCGGCACGCCGGAGGAGATCGCGCGGAATCCGGCCTCCTACACCGGCGAATACCTGCGGCCGATGCTGGCGCCGCCGGCGCCGGCCAAAGCCACCGCCCGGAGAACGGCGAAGAAACGATGAAAATCCACCGGCTCACGTTGCTGTTGGCGGCGGCCCTCGCCGTTGTTTCCGCCCGGGCGCAGGAAACGGACGAGGCCGAACGATTGCCGGCCGGCACGCTCGCGGTGGAAGAGGCGGGCCGCTTGCTGGCGACGGGCCGGGCCGCCTACGAGGACGGCTTGTATCGGTTGGCCCAGCGCCGATTGGAGGAACTGGTTGCCGGCGCGCCCGACAAGCGGCGCCAGACCGAGGGGGCGCTGTGGCTCGGTCGCACGCTGCTCGCCGCGCAGAAGCCCGAGGCCGCGCTGGGCGTTCTGGAAAACTACCGCGGCCAAGTCCGCGCCGCCGCGCTTTCGGCCGAATATGCGCTGACGGTCGCGCAGGGCCGTTTCGAACTCGGGCGGCTGCCCGAGGCGACGGCGGAACTGGAAGGCTTCCAGGATCGGCAACTCGCGCAGGATGCGGCGCCGGCGGCGCTCCGGTTGCTGGCGCGCATCCAGGCCGCGCAGGGCTCCTGGGCGGCCGCCCGCGATACGTGCGCGCGGCTCGAAACCCGGCAGCCGGAGGGGGCCGTCGCGCCGACCGCCTGGCTGGAATTGGCCGCCGCGGCGGCCGCCGCCGGCCAGGCGCCGGAAGCCGATGCCGCGCTGGAACACCTGCAAACGAAATACGCCGGCCAGATTTGGGCGGAGCGCGCGGCGCTCGAGGCCATCGCACTGCGGTGGCAGGCGGGCGCAAAACCGCCGGTCTTGCCCCAGTTGCGGGAAATGGCGGCGAATACCAATCTCCAGGCGGAAACCCGCGCGCAGGCTTGCCAGTTCGCCGCGGAGGTGTTGGGCGCCGAGAGCAATTTCAACGCGGCGCTGGAAATGGGCGCCCAAGGAGGGGCCCTGGCCGCCACCCCGGCCCAGCGGTTGGCCGGCGAGGTACTGCAGGCCCGGTTGCTCCTGCGCGCGGGCCGCGTGGAGGAGGGCGCGCAGCGCATGCGCGCGGCGGCATTGCAGGTGCCGGACGAAACGCGGTCGGCCCAAATCCAGCGCGAACTGGCCGACGAATTGGCGCAACTGGGCCATTGGCGGGCCGCCGCCGCGGAATACCAGGCTTGGCTGGATGCGTTCGACGGCGCCGCCGGCACGCCGGAAGTCCTGGCCGGGCTCGGCTGGGCGCTGCTGTCGGACGGACGGCCGGCCGAGGCCGCGCCGGCGTTCGAACGCGCGGCCGCCGCGGAGCCCGATCCCGCCCGCCGCCTGCCGCTGCTGCAGAAGCAGGCGGACGCCCTGTTCGCCAGCCGCCAACATTCCAAGGCTCAAACCACCTACGCGGCGGTGCTGGCGGCCGCCCCCGCCGGCGGCGAACTCGCCGGCCGCGCCCAACTGCAGATGGCCGAAACGGAATTGGCCCTGGGCGCGACGGAAGCCGGCGAAGTCCGCCTGCTGGACTTGAGCCGCGCCAAGCAGGAATCGGATTTTTCGCGCGCGGCGACGCTGCGGCTGGGCGCCCTCTACGAAGAGCGCGGCGCGCTGGAAACCGCCATGGAACAGTACGGCAAGCTCATCGCCTCGTGCGCGGAGCCGGAAAGCTGCGCCCGGGCCTTGCTGGCGCGGGGGCTGGTGCGCTACCGGATGGGGTCGTTCCAGCCGGCCATGGAGGATTTCCAGCGGATCCGCACCCAGTTCGCCCAGACGCGGCCGGCCGCGCAGGCCATGTTCATGGGCGGCTGGTGTCTCTACATGCTGGGCAAGGATGCCGAGGCACTGCAGGTCTGCGAACAGTTCCTGGCGGAGTATTCCGGGTCGGAATTCGCGCCCGACGTCCGTTACTGGCTTGGCGAGCACGCCTTCAACCGCGGCGACTACGAGCCGGCCGAAGCGCTCTTTGCCCGCGTCGCCGCGGACCATCCCGCCAGCCCGCGCGCCGCGGATGCGCTGTATTGGGCGGGCCGCGCCGCCACGGCCCGGCGGGCGTATTTGGCGGCCAACGAACACTACAACGCGCTCATGGCCGGCTATCCCGACAGCTCCCGGATGGCCGCGACCCTGCTGGCCCAGGGCGACGTGCTCAGCGAACTGGGCCAGTTTTCCGCGGCCATCCTGGCATTCGGCGAGGTCATCGTGAAATTCCCGCAGGCGCCGGAAGCGCTGGCGGCCTGGGGCCGCAAAGGCGACTGCCAGTACACCCTCGGGCAGGAGAATCCCGCCCGCTACGAGGAAGCGCTGTTGTCATACCGCACCCTGCTGGATTTCGCGGGCGCGCCGGTGGATTTGCGGCTGCAGGCCGGGTTCAAGGTCGCGCGCTGCCTCGAAAAGATGGGCCGGGCGGCGGCCGCCCTCGACCGCTACATGGAGGTCGTCTACGCCTACCGGCAGGCGGAACGCCCGCCGTCCGAAGCCGCCGTGTGGTTCACGCGCGCCGCCTTCGCCGCCGCCGCCCTCCAGGAACGGACGGGGGGCTGGAAGGAGGCTTTCGGCATCTACAAGCGCGTGGCCGAGTCGGGCATTCCCGCCGCCGCCGAGGCCCGCGACCGCATGGAGCGCATCCGCCAGGAGCATTGGACGCTGTTCTAGCCGCCCGGCTGGGCGGCGGATGCCGGATTTCGGGGGTCGGAATCCAGCATCTTGGATTTCAGGGCGGTTCCCATTCCGACTTCCGAATTCCAACTTGTGAATTCTCTTTTTGTGGTTGAGCGGGAGGACGGCCAGACCTAGACTGGCCAGCGAGTTTTCGGTGGGAACCGAGGGACGGAGAGCAAACCTATGGTGAATCTGGTAGGCATCGGCGGGCCGGTCGTCTGGCTGCTGCTGGCGTGCGGGCTGTTCGCGGCGCTGGTCTTTTTCGAACGCCTGTTCAACCTGCACCGCGCGCAAATCGCGGCGGACGACTTCTTGAAGGGCGTCTACAACATCCTCAACCGCGGCAACACGGTCGAGGCGGCGACCATCTGCGAGGAGACGCCGGGACCGGTGGCGCGGCTGGCCCTCGCGGCCGTGCTGCACCACGACGACACGCTGGAAAACGTCGGGCAGGCGATCGAGGACGCCGGCCTGGAGGAAATCCCGCGCATGGAACGGGGGCTGGGCTGGCTGGCCACCTTGGCGCGCATTACGCCGCTGATCGGGCTGCTGGGCACGGTGCTGGGCCTGATGGACATGCTGCTGGCCGCCAACCGCAACGCCCCGCTGGTGCAATCGGCCGACTTGACGGGCGGCCTGTGGGCCGCGCTTGCCGCGACGGCCTTGAGCCTGGTCGTCGCCATCCTTGCCTACGCGGGCTACAACCTGCTGGTGTCCCGCGTGGAATCGATCCTGCTGGACATGGAGCGCTCCGCCTCGGCGCTGATGAACTTCATGCGGCAATGGCGGCGGAACCGGGAGTCGCCGCCGGCATGAGGATTCCCGACCAATCGCTGCAGATGCAGTTCCGCACGGTGCGGCGGCGCTTCAAGCCGCGCTACCGCCGCGCCGTGGGGCCGGTCGAAGTCGTCGCCTTGCTGAACGTGATCGTGCTGGCGGGCATGTTCGCGTTCGCGTCGGCTCGCTTCGTCCTGCAGCCCGGCGTCCGCGTGCGCCTGCCGGAAGCGCCCTTCGCGGACGGCGCGTCCTACGGGACCCGCGTGCTGACCGTTTCCCAGGAAGGCCTCGCGTTCTACAACGACGAGCGCGTGGCGCTGGCGGGCTTGGGCGAACGCCTGGCGCGCGGGGAGGGCCCCTTGCTGGTCGAGGCGGACGAAGGCACCTCCTACGGCACCTTGATGCAGGTGTACGCCCTGGCCGCCCAGGCCGGAATTCGGGAAGTGGTGCTGGCTACGCGGCCGCCGCCGGTGGCGACCGGGAAGGACGGCGGAGCGAATGCTCGCCACCCGTAGCATGCCGGATCCGGACCGGCGCTGGCGGCCGTTCGCGCGGGACGGCCGACGCTTGGCCGCGGCCTTTGCCGCCCTGTGGTTCGGCGCCATCGCGATTCTTTTCCGCTTGGCGCCTGCGCCCGCGCCGCTGCCGCGCACGCCTCCGCCGCAGGTGGCGTGGCGTCCGGTCGTGCCGGCCCACGCGCTCGATGCCCAGGCGCTGTTTTCGCCGGCGGCCTTCGCGCTGCCGACTCCTGCCGGCTTCAGCCACGCGCTGCGCGACGAGCAAATCCGGCTGGCCCCGCCCGCCGAAACGGCGAGGCCGCCGCCGGCCTTTCTGCCTCCGGCGCCGCCGGCGGACGGCCCTCCGTTTGGCCGTGCCGGCTTGGCCCAACCCGCCGGTACGGCGGACGGGCCGCCCAGTTCCGGCGTATTCCCGCCCCGGAAATCCGAAACGGAAGCGGCCCGCATGATCTTCCCCGCGGGTTGGGAATCGCGGCTCTTCTCGGGCATCGACCTGAACTTCGGCGCCTGGACCAACGTGGGTTGGTCGGCGCAGCTCGACCTGCGCTTCGATGGGCGCGGCGTGCCCGTCGCGGTGGCGGTGGCCCAAGGCAGCGGCGTGCCGACGATCGATCGCCGGCTGGCGCGTTCCGCCTACGGCTGGCGTTTGCTGGATGCCGGGGCGCGCCGGGCTGGAGTCGTGGCCTGGACCTGTCCGGCCGCGGCCGGAACGGAGGCGCCGTGATCCCGCTGGCGCTGCCCGATTGGCTGGCCCTGTTCCTGATCGCCAATCTGGCCTTGATCTTTGCCGCGACGCTTTACTATTTCATGCGGCGGTTTCGGTGGACGCCCCGTCCGCGGGCCGCGCCCTACGTGTTCCGGTGCTCGGTCTGCGGACACGTCTACCTGGACCGCCGCAATGTGCCGATGGCCGCGTGCGGACAGTGCGGCAACATGAACGAGTGCGTGAAGAGTTTTTGAGAAAAGAATTCAGAATTCAGAATGCCCCCCTGAACCCTGAACCCTGAACCCTGAACCCCGAACCCCAAGATTCTTCCATGAGCCTGAACGTCCCGATCCTGAAATATTCGCCCCACAAGGAAATGCCCGAGCTGGACCGCTTCCTGGCCCGGCCCGCGTTCGATCCGGAGGCCGAGGAAACCGCCCGGCGCGTGCTGGCCGACATCCGCGCCGGCGGGGACAAGGCGGTGCAGAAATACGTCAAGGAATTCAACGGCATCAACCTGGCGCCGGCCAGATTCGCGGTGCCCCGCGAGGAACGCCTCGCCGCCGCGGAGCACGTGGATCTGGTGTTCAAGCGCTGCGCCTCGGAAATCTTCGCGCGCATCGTGCGCTTCGGCAAGGGCGGCATGCGCGCGGATTGGAGCATGGCGACGCCGAAAGGCGGGGTGCTCGGCGAGAAATTCACGCCGCTGGCCCGCGTGGGCGCCTACGTGCCCGGCGGCGCCGCGCCGCTGGCTTCCACGGCGCTGATGACCCTGTCGCTGGCCAAGGTCGCCGGCGTGCCGGAAATCGTCGCCTGCACGCCGTGCGATAAAAAAGGGAAGGTGGACCCGTTCCTGCTCTACGCCCTCGAGGTCGCCGGCGCGACGGAGGTCTACCGCATCGGCGGCATCCAGGCCATCGGCGCGATGGCGTTCGGCACCGCCACGATCCGCAAAGTGCAGAAAATCGTCGGTCCCGGCGGCCCCTACGTGACCGCCGCCAAGAAACTGGTCTACGGCGACGTCGACCTCGACATGGTTGCCGGCCCCAGCGAGATCGCGGTGCTGGCCGACGAAACGGCCGTGCCGGCGCACGTCGCCGCCGATCTGCTGTCGCAGCTCGAACACGGCACCGGCCACGAAAAAGCCCTGCTGGCGACGCCCTACATGGGCATCGCCACGAAGGTGCTGGCGGAAATGGAGCGCCAGACGGCCGCGCTGTCGCGCCGCGAGGCCATCGAACGCGCCGCCGCCGCGGGCGCCATGTTCGTGGTGACCGATACCCTCGAGACGGGCATGGACCTCGTCAATCGGTTTGCCCCGGAACACTTCGAAATCATGACCAAGGAGCCGCGGCGCTGGCTGCAGAAGGTCAAGAACGCCGGCGCCGTGTTCGTCGGCGCCTGGACGCCGGAAAGCGCGGGCGATTTCGTCGCGGGGCCCAGCCACGTGCTGCCCACGGGCGGCACCGCCGCCTTTTTCTCGGGCCTGACGGTCGATTCGTTCCGCAAACGCACCAGCGTGGTCGCCTTTACCCGCGCGGACCTGATCGAGACCCTGCCGCTGATCGAGGCCATGGGCCGCGTCGAGGGACTCGACGCCCACGCCCGCGCCGCCAGCGTCCGGTTCGAGGCCGCAACGAATCCCTGAACGACAAAGCGCAAGGCCCTTAACGCAAAAGGCGCAAAGGACGCCAAAGTTCGTCAACGAGGAAAGACATTCGCTGGTTCAGGTGCGGTGGTTCTCCATTGCGCCCGGTGCGTCTCTTGCGTTAAAAACGGATTTTGAAACCCATGAGCGCCTTCATTCGCC
>JAKLIL010000081.1 GCA_022709625.1 Verrucomicrobiota bacterium | reverse complement strand
CGTGAAGGTCGATCCGCCGTTGTCGTCGGAACTGCTGTCGTCGTCGCAACCCAATCCGCATCCCAGCGCCAGCGCGGCCACGGCCGCCCATCTTGCCCATGCCATTCGGTTGTTCATCGCCATGTCCTCCTATGGGGAAAAGCGTGGGCTTTCTCCGGGGCGCGGTCAAGCGCGGAACGCGGCGATTCGTGGCTCGCCGAGACGGCGGCGGCTCCTAGCGCCCGACGGGCGTGTGGAGACGCGCACCGTCGGCGATGCGCGCCGGGGTCGCCGTGGGATTCCGCAGGTGGACGGCGCCCTCCACGCGCACGTTGGCGCCGAAATAGACGTCGCCGTCGATTCGGAGCGAATCGCACTGGAGCAGCGAAGGGGCGCCTTTGGAAAAACGCAGTTCGAAGTCGGCGATATTCCGGTAGTGGCGGGGATCGAGGATAATTTCGGGGGGGGGCGTGAAGCGCCGGGGATGGAGCGCCACCTGATGCTCTTCGCCCAGCGTGTAGAGGTCGGAACGGATGGCCAGCAGGTCGTTGGTGGTCTTGACCGGGGCGAAGCGGCACCGGGGCACCACTAAAGCGGCCGCGCTCTCGAAGCAGGCGATGGCCGCACCCATGGCGGCTTCCAACTGGACGACGGCCGGGGTGTCGGGCCGGGAGGGATCCACCGTTTTCCGGTTCACGATGAGAGGGAACCGAGGCAGGCCGTTGCAGGCCCGGAGCATGTCGCGAACCGCTTCGAGGTCCAGCCAGAGATTGTTGGTATTGAACAGCGGATATGTGGCGATGTCCTGGAAGTCCCCTTCTTCGCCGGGGGGGCACTGGGCGGATTCGCGCAGCAAGAGGCGTCCGGAGCGCCGGTCGCGGGCCAGATGGCCGCCTTTGCGGTCGCATTCGGTGCGGGCCGTCACTTCCATCAGGAATGGAATGCGGCGCGAAGCCAGATGGCCCAGGATGCCCATGTGCAGGAGCGCGCCGAGGTTGTCGGCGTTGGATACGAAGGCGTAGCGGAAGCCGTCGGTCAGCAGGCGGTCGAGCAGCCCGGTGGTTTGCAGGGCATGGAAAATATCGGCATGTCCGGGCGGGCACCATTCCAGCGCGGGATTCGCGGGCCACTGGACCGGCGCGCGGCCGGCCAGATCCAATTTGGGCACGCGATGCTGGCGGAAGGAAAGCGGGAGCCCCGGACCGTTGCCGAACCCGGGATGGGTTTGGCCGAGGGCGGCCAGGGAATCCGCCTCGGTGGAAAAGCTGTTCATCAGGAGCAGGGGCAGGGGGGCGTGGCAGCGCCGCCGGAGAAATTCCACTTGGCGTACGATGATGTCGAGGAAAGTCAGGCCGTTCTTGGCCACGATGAGCGACTTGGCGCGGTCCAGGCCCATGCCGGTGCCGAGACCGCCGTTGAGTTTGACGATGGCCGTCTGGGCGATGGCGGCTTCCGCAGCCGGATCCAGTTCGTCGAGGTCTTCCAGCCGGGGCAGGTGGCCCAGAGGCGCCAGGTCGGCGCCGGGGACGTAGCCGGGATCGCCTTCGTTCCAGCGTCGCAGGTTGAGCAAAAAAGCCTCTACGACCAGCGCCGGGGCGCCGTCGGCCGCCATGCGCGCCCGGACGTCGGCTTCGCTCGAACGGGAGTTCATTGCAGGCGTGGGCGGATTATTCCTGGGCAGGCGGCAATTGGGCTTCCAGGTCGGTACGCAGCCGGGCGATGCGTTCGTCGCGCTGGGCGCACTGCAGTTGGTGCACGCGCAAGACCTCCTCGGTCCATTTGCTGCGCGGCAGCGCCAGCAGCGGATCCGCCGGCAGATAGGCCGCCACGCCGGGATGCAGTTCGGACAACGCGTACGAGGCCGTGCCGCCGGGGAATTTGAAGAACACCTTGTCGCCCTCCACGCCGGTGACTTCGGCGTTTTGCCGCAGGGTTTGGCCGTCGGGCCCCGGCAGGATCGGGAACGTGATGTGGCGGCCACCGATGCCGCGGCCGGGACCGGCGTCGGCGATCTGGGGCGCGGCGGGCAGGCTGTTCTTGGCGGTCTCGACCAGCTTCGCCATGTGGCGGCGTAGCAGGGCGGTGCGTTCGCCGACATCGCTTTCGATGAAACGCCGGGACATCCGTTCGAGCTCCTGGGCGAGGGTTTCGGCTTGGGCCACCGCCTCCAGCGCGGTTGCGGCGAGCTTGCCGGTTTGCGCGGGATTGGCCAACGCCAACCGCGCGGTCAGCGTCTGGATCTGGTTTTGTTGAACCAAGTCGAGGCTTTGGGCTTTCGCGACGGTATCGGCATAGGCTTGTTGGAGGTTGGTTAATTGCGCTTCCGCTTTCCGGGTGCGCATGCCCAGGAACACGTTGGCCGCGAAGAGCAGCAGGATGGCCAGCAGCGTCAGCATGGCCAAGACCGTTTTGCGGCGGCGCCGGGCCGGCGGCAGGTCCGGAATCTGGAGGGGATTGCCGCATTCGGGGCATTTGACGATGAATCCCGCGCCGCCCTCGTCCACTTCGAGGTTGTGGCCGCATTCGGGACAGTCGAAATTGATCAGCGCCATGGCGTATTCCTTTCCGAGGTTGAAGCCTGCAGGCCACAAGGTAGCGAGCCGGTGGGCGCCTCGCAAGCCAAATGGGGCGCGCGGCGCTGGCGCAGGTGCGGCGCGGCCGAAAATCCGTTGCGCGTCCGGATACGGCGGGGTATTCTGCGCGCGACATGAAAAACCGCCAAGCCATCGTGGACCGCAAAACGCGGGAAACGCAAATCCGCGTGGAGTTGAACCTGGACGGCCAAGGCCGCTACCGGATCGAAACGGGATTGCCGTTTTTCAACCACATGCTCGAATTGTTCGCCAAGCATGCCTTGTTCGACCTGAAGCTGGATGCCACGGGCGATCTGGCCGTGGACCACCACCACACGGTGGAGGACGTCGGGCTGGCGCTGGGCGAGGCCCTCGACCGGGCGTTGGGCGACCGCCGGGGCATCGAGCGGTACGGCTTCAGCCTCATGCCCATGGACGAGACGCTCAGCCGCGTGGCGCTGGATCTGGGCGGCCGGCCGTACCTCGTGCTGGAGATGGCGAACAAAAAGCGGAAAATCCTCGATTTCGAACTGGGGCTGCTGGGCGAATTCCTGCGGGCGTTCACGACGCAGGCGCGCATGAACCTGCATGTCCGCCAATTCTACGGGACCGACGCGCACCACGCGTGGGAATCGGTATTCAAGGGGCTGGCGCGGGCGCTGAAGACGGCGTGCCGGCGGGACCCGCGGGTGCGGGGGGTGCCGTCGAGCAAGGGCGTTCTTTGACGGGGGCCCCGCGGTTTCCGCGGCGGCGGTTTTCCGGAAGGAGATCATGATCGGCGTCGTCGATTACGGCATGGGCAACCTCGGGAGCGTGGCCAACGCACTGGCGCATCTCGGCGTGCCGATGTGCGTCCTGCGGGGGCCGGCGGACATGGCGGCCTGCCATGCGTTGATCTTGCCCGGCGTGGGGGCCTTCGGCGATTGCCTCGCCAATCTGCGCGACTGGGGCTACGTGGATCCCTTGCGGGAGTGGCTGGCCGCCGATCGGCCGTTGCTGGGCATTTGCCTGGGGCTGCAATTGCTGTGCGCCTCGAGCGCGGAATCGCCGGGAGTCGCCGGGTTGGGTCTTGTCCCGGTGCCGGTGGTGAAATTCGCGGCGTCCGCCGAGTGGAAGGTGCCGCAGATCGGGTGGAACCGGGTCCGGCAAGTCCCGGGCCGTTCCTGTCCGTTGTTCCGCGACATTCCGGACGGCACCTACTTCTATTTCGTGCATTCCTACTACCTGCCCGCCGCGCCGGGCTGGGCGGCCGGGCAGACCCGCTACGGCGTGGATTACGCCTCCGCCATCTGCCGCGGTAGAATCGCCGCCGTCCAGTTCCATCCGGAAAAAAGCCAGCAGGCGGGGCTGCGGCTCTTGAAGAATTTCGCTGATTGGTGCGACGCGGAGCGGCCATGAACGAATTCACCATCCTGCCGGCGATCGACCTGAAGGGCGGCCAATGCGTGCGCTTGCGCCAAGGGCGCGCAACGGACGCCACCATCTACGGCACCGATCCGGCCGCCCAGGCCCGCGAGTGGGTGCGGCAAGGGGCCTCGTGGCTGCACGTGGTGGATCTCGACGGCGCCTTCCAGGGCCGGCCCGTCCATCTGGAAACCATCGGCGCCATCGTCCGGGCCGCCGGCGTGCCGGTCGAATGCGGGGGCGGATTGCGGTCGGACACGGATCTGGAGGCCTTGCTGGCATGCGGAGTGCGCCGGGCCGTTCTCGGCACGCGCGCCTTGGAGCGCCGCGAGGATCTGGCCGCCTTGGCGGCCAAATACGGCGATCGCTTGGCCGTGGGCATCGATGCGCGGGACGGGTTCGTGCAGGTGAAAGGCTGGACCGAGACGTCGCGCACGCCCGCCACGCAATTGGCCGCGCAGGCGGCCGCCGTCGGCGTGGCGACGATCATTTATACCGATACGGCCACCGACGGCATGCTCCGCGGCCCGAATTTCGCCGGCGTGGCGGATTTGTGCGCGTCGGTGGGGGCCGCCTGCCAAGTGATCGCCTCCGGCGGCATCGCGACGCCGGAGGATATTACCCGTCTGCGGAGTTTGGGCCGGCCGAACCTAGGCGGCGCCATCGTGGGCATGGCGCTCTATGAAGGCCGCACAAATCTGGCCGACTTGTTGGCCGCCGCGCGAGCCTAGGGGATCGCGCGGCGGAGGCCGGGGCCCAACCGCGGCTCAGAACAGGTCGGCGAAAGCCAGCGCCATGACTTGGGTGCCGGCATCGTTGGGATGAAGCCCGTCCGCTTCATACAGCGCCGGATTCGCGCCGAATTCCCGTTCGAGATCGACGCACTTAATGCCTTCCGCGCCGGCCAGCGAGCGGATTTCGCCGTTGAGCGCCAGCCCGCCGCCCGCAAACAAGGCGTGGGAGTCGATCATTTGAGGATAAGTGGCCAAGACGGGCACCACGTTGTTTTGCTTGCAGATGGCGACCATCTCGGCCAAGGCCGCGCGGATGCGGACGATGTCCCGGCCCTGGATGACGTCGTTGATGCCGTAGAGAATCAACATGAAACCCGGCTTGCGCTGGTCGATGACGCGTTGCGTGCGGCCGACGTTGTTGATCGCTCCGCTGCCTTCCACGCCGGAATTGTAGACCGTTTTGCCGATCAAGCCGGCCAAGCGGGTAGGATACGGCGTGCAGGCGCAGTCGCTGCCCCGGGTGAGGCTGTCGCCGAAAGCGACGACGACGTTGATGTCGTTGTTGCCGGGATTCGTGTTTTCCAGCTTTTCGTCGTCGTCACCGCCGCAGCCGGCCATCAGGCCGGACACGAGGACGAGCGGCAGCGCCGCCACCCAGAACCGCATGAAACGTGTGCGCATCGATATGTCTCCTAGGCCATTGACTCGAAACGCCAGCATATTCCCGCGCGGCACAATGTACAGCCGGAAATGGAGGAACCTAGACGGGACAACTCGTGGCGAATTGAACATCGAGTCAACCGGTTCGACGGGAGCGGCATAGGGCCGGTGTCCAGCGAAGACCAGAGGCCATGACATCGGCACCCAGCGGAGGGAGAACTGCATAAGGGCTGAACCATGGCAAAGGGCCCATCGCGTCCGAAACGTAATCCAAACAAAACCAAAAAAAACGCTTGAACGGGCCGAGGTTCGGGGGTATATCGCTTTAGCAATAGCGTGGGTGCCGGGCCTGCGCGCATTAATCCTCGAGGAGTCCAGACAATGAAGTCGATGAAACTGGGTCTATGGGTGGCGTGTGCAATGGCGGGGGCAACGATCGGATGGGGGTGGCCTTACGGGGCCAGCGATGCGACCTATGGACTGCGGTCGCGCGTCGAGGAGAATCCCAGTTTCAAATATACCGCCAGCCCAGCGGATTGGCGCGACATCAACATCTACCAGCTCTTCACCGACCGCTTCGCGGATTCCGGCGACCAGCTGAGTTCCTACAAGCCTTCCTGGAAATGCGAAGGCGTCAACTATCCCTACAACCGCAACTACCACCACGGCGGCGACTACAAGGGATTGAAAAACAACCTCGACTATCTCTCCGGCATGGGCGTGCGCGCCATCTGGATGTCCGGCGTCCAGATGAACGACCAGGGCAAGGACACCCGGTACACGCCGTACCACCAGTACCATCCCGACGACTTCTTCAAGTGCGATCCGGCCATGGGCACCTTCGCGGAATTGAAGGAACTGATCGACGCCTGCCACGCCCGCGGCATCTACGTCATCCTCGACGTCGTGCCCAACCACATGTGCGACAAGAACGGGTTGTGGGGCAACAACCAGCAGGACGACAAATCGTACTGGGGCAGCGGCAACGGAACCTTCGGGTGGTGGAACGACGCCAACAAGCACGCGGCCCCGTTCAACGACCTGCAGTATTTCCACAACAACGGCACGATTACCTGCTGGGATTGCTCCCCCGAAAACCTCCTCGGCCAGTTCAAGGGCACGGACGACCTGAAGACCGAAAACGCCCAGGTGCAGGGGTGGCTCGACGAAGCGTTCAAGAACCTCATCGACGCCACGGACTGCGACGGCTTCCGCGTGGACGCCATCAAACACGTCGAATTCAACTGGATCAAACAGTGGGCGGACAACATGCGCAAGCACGCCGCCTACCGCGGCAAGAACGACTTCATTATCTTCGGCGAATATTTTTCCTACGACAACGGCGCGCTGGCCAACTTCTGCAAGGACGCGGGCTATTCCTTCAACTCGGCGCTCTTCTTCCCCCTGAGCCAGAACATCAAGAACGTGTTCGTGGACAACCAGGGCTCCGGCCAGCTGACCCAGCAGCTGAACAACAAAAGCCAGTACGGCGAAGGCGCGGACCGCCTCGTGGCCTTCATCGACAACCATGACTTGAACCGCATCGCCCTGCAGGACGGCGGCGACGTGAACAACGTTGTCTGGGACATGCGCCCGGCCCTGACCTTCCTCTATACCGGGACCCCCGTGCCCTGCCTGTTCTACGGCACCGAGCACGCCTTCAACCAGGGCGGCCACTGGAACGGTTCGAACAAGACCGAGGACAATCCCGACGACGGAGATTGGCAGCGCGAGTGCATGTTCGACAAGGGCTTCCAGCCCGGATCCGCGCAGGGCAACAAGCTGGCGGCGACGGATGCGCCGCTTTATCAGCACATCAAGGCCCTGAACGCCGCCCGGGCGAGCTACAAGAGCCTGACGCGCGGCACCTTCACCGAGCGCTGGCAGGAAGGCGGCGCGGGCGCCTACGCCTTCAGCCGCGTGTACG
>JAKLIL010000080.1 GCA_022709625.1 Verrucomicrobiota bacterium | reverse complement strand
CGTGGTGGCGCTGTTCCTCGGCGAAGGGGGAATTCCGGCCACGCTGGAGCAAGCCGCCCATCTGGCAATCGCGCATGCCAACGGCGAGGATCCCGCCCAAGTCGTCCCGCACCTCGCCAAGCGCGACGGCATTCTCCAGGCCGAGGCCCGCGCCATCGTCGCCAAGCGCAAGCGCCCCAAGGGGCGCTACCTCCGCGGCCTGTTCAGCGGCGGGACGTTCTGCGCCGAAGCGCAGGTGGTTCTCGACGGCGTGCTCCGCTCCGTCTGCTCCAACGCGCCCCTCGGCGATTCGCACAAGCTCAAGAACGCCTGGCAGCCCGAGAAAAACGCCGTGGTGGATTTGGGCGAAGACGAATTCACCGTGGGCCGGGCCCATCCCATGATCGACTTCACGCTGCGCAACAAGATGATTCTCGAACAGGCCGCGCAACCCGAAGTCGCGGTCGTCCTGATCGACGTGGTGCTCGGCTACGGCGCCAATCCCGATCCCGCCGCCGAGCTGGTACCCGTCGTCAAGCAGGCGGCCAGGCAGGTCTTCGTCGTCGCCGGAGTTACGGGCACGATCGGCGACCCGCAAAACCGGGCCCAGGTCGTGGAAGTGCTCCGGGAAGCCGGCGCGCACGTGCAGTTGACCAATGCCGCCGCCTGCAAACTCGCCGGCTTCCTGACCGCCCAAGTCGCCCGCCGCAACCGTTGATCGCGAAGGAATTCGCCATGAGCATCCAACAACTGTTCGGGGCCCCCCTCAAAGTCGTCAATGTCGGGATCGAGGCGTTCAAGGAAACCTGCGGCAAGTTCTCCGCGTCCGCCGTCCAGGTGGATTGGCGTCCGGCCGTGGACGTCGCGCCCGAATCCGAGGCGATCCTCGCGAAACACGCGACGCGGATCGAAAAAGCCAACCAAAAGGCGCTGGAGATCATCCTCGCGGGCGCGCCCAAGCTGGTCGGGCTCGAGATCGCGCGCCGCGTGATCCCCGGCATGACCGCGGACACGATCCTCCACGCCGGGCCACCGATCACCTGGGACCGCATGTGCGGCCCGATGCGCGGCGGCGTGATGGCCGGCCTGGTCTATGAAGGCCGCGCCACGACCCTCGCGGCAGCCGAGCAGCTCGCTTCCTCCGGCAAGATCCAGTACGCCCCCTGCCACGAGCATGCCGCCGTCGGACCCATGGCCGGCATCGTCACGCCCTCCATGCCCGTGTGGATCATCAAAAACGAAACCTACGGCAACTTCGCCTACTGCACCTTGAACGAGGGCCTCGGCAAGGTCCTCCGCTACGGCGCATTCGGCGACGAAGTCACCCAGCGCCTCAAGTGGATGGAAACCGTCCTCTATCCCGTCCTCAAGGCGGCCCTCGCCCAAACGGGGCCGATCGATCTCAAGAACCTCATTGCGCAGGCCCTCCACATGGGCGACGAAGTCCACAACCGCAACCGCGCCGGCACCTCCCTGCTCTACCGCGCCATCGCCCCCGCCGTCCTCGCCACCTGCGACAACAAGGACGACGCCGTCGCCGTGCTCAACTTCATCAACGGCAACGACCACTTCTTCCTGAACCTCTCCATGCCCGCTTGCAAGGCCACCCTCGACGCCGCGCGCGGCGTCAAGGGCAGCTCCATCGCCGTCGTCATGGCCCGCAACGGCACCGACTTCGGCATCCAGCTCGCCGGCACCGGCGACCTGTGGTTCACCGCCCCCGCCGAAGTGCCCGACGCCCTCTATTTCGCCGGATTCACCAAGGACGACGCCAATCCCGACATCGGCGACAGCGCCATCACGGAAACCGGCGGCCTCGGCGGCTTTGCCATCGCCGCCGCCCCCGCCATCGTGCAGTTTGTCGGCGGGGCCGCCGCCGACGCCCTGCGCTACACCCTCCAGATGTACGAGATCACCGCCGGCGAAAGCCGCATGTACCAGATTCCCGCCCTCGACTTCCGCGGCACCCCCACCGGCATCGACGTCCGCAAAGTCGTCGAGAAGAACCTCGTGCCCGTCATCGACACCGGCGTCGCCCACAAGCAGGCCGGCGTCGGCCAGGTCGGCGCCGGCATCGTCGCCGCCCCCATGGGCCCCTTCGCCAAGGCCTACGACGCGTTGGCCAAGATCCTGAAGTAGGGGTCAGGGGTCAGAGTTCAGGCAAGATGGGCGAGTATCGAAAATTGGAGGATCTGATCGTCTACCAGAAGCTCTGCCAACTCCACATCGAGATCGCGGCTATCTCCCAGCGATGGCCGGCCGAAGAGAGATTCGAGTTGGGCTCGCAAATACGGCGCTCCTCGAACAGCGCGGCCGCCCAGTTGGCAGAAAAATACGACGATCGCCATATTCGCAACAAAATCGAAGGCGTCAACCGCAGCCGCGGCGAAGCCGCCGAGTCCGTCCACCATCTGTTCATGGCCCATTTGAAAAGATACGAGACCCTTGAAACGTATGAATCATACCGTTTGCGCTATCAGGAATGTATCCGTATGTTGAACGGCATGGAACGCACTTTGGAAAAACATCTGCCCGAAGCCGCCCGCCGCTGGCCGACCCTGCAGGAAGACTCCGGCGAGTATAGCGCCGCCGGCTTTCCGGATCCTTCTTCAACTGAACTCCGAACCCCGAACCCTGACCCCTATTGAAAAAAAAGAAAGGACCCCCAAAATGAACACCAACCAATTCATCGACTTCCTCGACAATGCGCAGATGTTCGATCTGACGATGCGTCTGAGCGTGCACACGCCCCCGTGGCCGTCCTATATGCCGCTGGGCGTTCAGTATTTTAAGCGCCTCGCCGGCGCGCACATGGGCCAGGGCGCCAACGGGCAGATCATCACGACGTCCAACCACGTCGGCACCCACATGGACGGCGAGATCCACTTCTATCCCGCCGGCCGCTCGATCGGCAACGTGCCCCTGCGCGAATGGGTCGGCCCCGGCGTCGTCGTGGACATTTCCAAGGACGTCTCGGACTACTCCCTCTACACCCCCAAGATGATCACCGACAAGGTCGAGGTCAAGAAGGGCGACATCCTGATCATCAACACCGGCTACCACCGCTATTCGTGGGACCAGAAGACCGGCGACGAAATCCGCTACTTCGTCATGCATCCCGGCCCGAGCCCCGACTTCGACGACTGGTGCGAAAAGATGCGGATCAAGTGGATCGGCGTGGACTGCGGCAGCGCGGACCACCCCATGAACACGATCATCCGCACTTGGCACCCCGGCCGCTTCCAGGAATGCGACGCCAAGATGAAGAAGGTCTACGGCAAGTCCTTCGACGAGATCTTCCCGCTCAAGAAGTACTACCAGGTCATGCACCTGAAGCTCTTCCCCAAGGGCATCGTCCACGCCGAAAACATCGCGGGCGACATCGCCAAGATGGGCTCCACCCGCGCCTGGATCGGCTGCTTCCCGCTGCGCGGCATCGAGCTCGAATCCAGCATGTGCCGCATCGTCGCCTGGCTGCCGCCCAAGGCCAAGAAGGCCGCCAAGAAGGCGAAGAAGAAGTAGCCCGGGTCCATCACGCAAACCGGCGCGGGTTCTCCCGCGCCGGTTTTTTTATGACCCGACCGATCCGACGGCTCCGTCAGATCCGTCCGATTTCGCGCTCAGGCTTCCGTTCGCCCGCGGATCGCGCGGCCGAGCGTGACGGGGTCGGAGAACGCGATCGCGCTGCCCGCCGGAATCCCCAGCGCCAGCCGGCTGAGCTTCAGCTGCGGCAGCTTCTGCGCGAGGACGTGCCGCAGATAGGAGGCCGTCGCCTCGCTCTCCACATCGCAGTTGAGCGCCAGCAGGACTTCCTGCGCCCGCGCCGCGCGCTCCAGCAGCGCCGGCAGCCGCAGATCCCCGAGCCCCTCGCCGCGCATCGGCGAAATCTTGCCCATCAGCGCGAAGTAGCGCCCGCGGTATTCCCCGCTGCGCTCGATCAGCGCGATGTCGGAGGGATCCTCCACCACGCACAGGATCGCGTCGTCGCGCCGCGGATCGGCGCAGAGCCGGCAGGGATTCTCGTCCTTGGCCGTCACGCTGCCGCACAGCGTGCAGGCCGCCAGCTTCGTCCGCGCCCCGTCGAGCGCCGCCGCCAGCTCGCGCGCCGGCCCTGCCGGATTCCGCGCCAGGTGCGTGGCCAGCCGTTCGGCCGTGCGGCGGCCGATGCCCGGCAGCTTCGCCAGCGCTTCCGTCAGCTGGTGCAGCGGCTCCATGCGGTTCCTAGAAGCCGAAGCCCGGCGGCAGGTTCAGGCCGGCCGTCAGCTTCTGCATCTCCTTGGCGGCCGTCTCCCGCGCCAGTTCCTGCGCGCCGCGCACCGCCGTCAGCATCAAATCCTCCAGCATGTCCGCGTCGCCCGGCTGGATCACCTTCGGATCGATCCGGATGGCCGTGATATTGCCGTCGCCGGAGATCTTGATCGTCACCGCGCCGCCGCCGGCGCTGTGTTCCAGCGCCAGCGCCGCGAGGGACTCCTGCGCCTTGGCCATGTTTTTCTGCATGTCCGCGGCCTGCTTCATCATCTTCATGATATTCGCCATCTGTCGCTCCTATTCCCGGACGTCGAACACGTCGCCGCCGAACAGTTCCGCCGTCTTCTTGACGATCGGATCGTCGGCCAAATTGCGTTTTTTCGCCGCGGGCGCCTGGACCGGCGGCTCCGGCGCCGGCGGCGCGGCGCGCGGCGGGGGCGGCTGCGGCTCGGCCTCGGCCTGCGGGCGCTCCTCGACCGCGAACTTGACGCCGACGGTGCGCTTCAACTCGTGCCCGAGGGCTTTCTCGATCGCCAGCCGCGTGCGGGAGGTATCCACCTGCTTGAGGTGCCCGCTGAATTCCGGATCGAACCCAAGGATGACGTGGTCGCCATCCACCCGCAGGGGCTCGGCTTCCTTCAGGTAGGGCGCGGCCAGTTGCGCCGTCTCGGCGATCATGCCCAGCAGCGCGGGCCAGCGGCTCTTGAGGTGGGCGGCTTCGTCCGCGTGCCCCGGGCGCTTGCCGTGGACCGGAGGCGGAAGCGCCGCCGCGCGCGCCGGAGGGATGTAGGTGCCAGCGGACGGCGCCGGCGCGCCGCCATCCGCCGGACTCGCCTGGATCTGCGCGATCAGCTCGTCGAGGCTGACCACCGTGGCCGCGCGCGCCGCCTTCAGCAGCGCCACTTCCACCACCGTGCGGCGGGAGAGCGCAAACCGCGCCTGGTTCGCCGCCTCGGTCAGGATTTCCACCACGCGCAGCAGCTTCTCGCCGTCGGCGAGGGCCGCCTGCGCCTTCAGCCCGTCGAGCTGCGCGCTCGTCAGATCGAACGAATCCGCCAGTTCCGGCGCGTGTTTCCACACCAGCACGTTGCGGAAATGCCCAAGCAATTCCTGCACCAGGCGCTGCAGGTCGCGGCCCCCCGCGTCCAGTTCCGCGACGATCTTCAGCGCGGCCGGCGAATCGCCCTTCAGCACGGCCGTCGCCAGCTGGTCGATCGTCGTCCACGAGACTAGCCCGAACGTTCCCAGCACGTCGGCTTCCTCGATCTTCGCGCCCTTGAACGACACGATCTGGTCCAGCGCCGATTCGGCGTCGCGCAGGCCGCCTTCCGCACCGCGGGCGATCGCCAGCAGCGCGTCCTCGCTGATCTTCCACTTTTCCGCCTGGGCGATTTCCTTGAGCCGCCCGACGATCTCGCGCACGCCGATGCGCCGCAGGTCGAACCGCTGGCAGCGCGAGAGGATCGTCGCCGGCACCTTGTGGACGTCGGTCGTGGCCAGCAGGAACTTGGCGTGGGGCGGCGGCTCTTCCAGCGTCTTGAGCAGGGCGTTGAAGGCCCCGGCGCTCAACATGTGGACTTCGTCGATGATGTAGATCTTGTAGGGCCCTTGCGCCGGCGCGTAGCGCACGTTGTCGCGCAGGTCGCGCACCTGGTCCACGCTGTTGTTGGAGGCGCCGTCGATCTCGATCACGTCGAGGCTGTTGCCGGCAACGATGTCCCGGCAGGAGTCGCAGGCGTCGCAGGGATCGGCCGATTTGCCCCTCTTCCGGCAGTTGAGCGCCTTGGCCAACAGGCGGGCGGTGGTGGTCTTGCCGGTGCCGCGCGGGCCCACGAACAGGTAGGCGTGCGCCACCCGGTTGGCCGCGATGGCGCGCAGCAGCGTCTGGACGACGTGGGCCTGCCCAACCACCTGCTCGAACTGTTGCGGGCGCCATTTCCGCGCCAAAACCTCGTACGACATGCTGTTTGCTCCCGCTGTACGCCGCGCCCCGTCCAAGCCGGCCGTCACGGGCCAGGAGGTCCACGGCACCCGGAAGAACGGCCATACCGTTGCTGCCTTCCGGCCCTGGCGGGGTTCTGGCGGCATCCGTCGCATGGGACCCAACCCGTGACAACCGGCCCGGAGGGGACCCGGTTCCCGCCGCCGGGACTCGGCCCGGCCAGCGCGAACTACCCTAGTCCCGTCCCCGCCCAAACGCAATTCTTTTCGCCCGCGGACCGCGCCGGAAACGCGTCGGGACCGGCTCCGCGGCGCGGCGGCGGCCGGCGTTGTTTTCTTGACCCGGCCCTGCGCTTGTTTCTAGCATGCGCGCGACGGTTTGCCCCCCGCGGGCCACCGCCGCCAACAAGGAGAATCGCCATGAGCGCCAGCGGAAACAAGACGACGGTTGCGGCCCAGAACGCCCCCGGCAAGGGACATGCGAACGGGTCCGTCGAGGCGATCAAGTGCAGTTATCTGAACCATCTCAAGTACTCGCTGGCCAAGGACGAATTCTCGGCCACCGACCACGACCGCTACTACGCCCTGGCCCTCGCCGTCCGCGACCGCCTGGTCGACGGCTGGATCCGCACCTCGGTCACCTACCACAAGACCGGCGCCAAACGCGCCTACTATCTCTCGATGGAGTATCTCATCGGCCGCGCCATGGGCAACAACGTCATCAACCTGCAGCTCGACGAAGCCGTCCGCCAGGCCATGGCGCAACTCGGGCTCTCCTGGGATTTCCTGCGCGACCTCGAACGCGACGCCGGCCTCGGCAACGGTGGCCTCGGCCGCCTCGCCGCCTGCTTCCTCGACTCGCTGGCAACCCTCCAGTTGCCCGGGTACGGCTATGGCGTCCGCTACGACTACGGCATCTTCCGCCAAGCCATCAAAGACGGCTACCAGGTCGAAGAACCCGACAACTGGCTGCGCTACGGCAATCCCTGGGAAATCGAACGGCCCGAATCCCAGTTCGAAGTCCACTTCGGCGGACGCGTCGAGATGGAAGAGCGCAGCGGCCGCCTCCGCGCCCGCTGGGTCGACTACGAAACCGTGCTGGGCATCCCCTACGACATTCCCATTCCCGGCTACGGCAACA